>JAFGNI010000404.1 GCA_016927095.1 Anaerolineae bacterium
GCCGGACGCGGTCCAAGATCAGGGACACCCAACAGCCCCAGCGTGCTGTCTCCCACATCGGCCAGTCCCCCTAGGGCATACCGGCCGTGTGTAGCCTCGGGACTGAACCGGCGCAACGACAACCAGAAGGTGCCGCTCCCCAGCGTGGTCGCCTCGCCAGGTAGCTCAACGGCAGGGGTCTCTGAGGCAGGCTTGTGCTGCTGCGTCTCCGGTTTGCCCCTTTGCACAAGGCCCGCAAGACCTTTGGCAACGCCTAACCGCCTTAGCCGGTGCCGCAGGGAGTCATCCACGCCAGATCATCCTCTCACGAGCGCAACTGCGCGCAACTCAATCACAGACCTCGTCGTTGCACCGCTGTATGCGCGCCCCCAGAGGTCGGAGCTTGTCCTCGATACGCTCATAGCCCCGGTCGATCTGCCGTATATTGTAGATGTGGCTGGTGCCCTCCGCTGCCAGAGCGGCGATCAGCATCGCCATGCCTGCCCGGATGTCGGGGCTCTCCATCACATCGCCCGACAACCGCGAGGGTCCATAGACCAAAGCGCGGTGTGGGTCGCACAGCACGATCCGTGCCCCCATCGGAATCAGCTTGTCCACAAAGAAGAGCCGGCTCTCGAACATCTTCTCATGGAACAGGACCACGCCCTCACATTGCGTGGCGGCAACCAGGGCAATGCTCATAAGGTCTGCGGGAAATGCCGGCCAAGGAGCATCGGCAATCGAGGGGATTGCCCCGCCCATGTCCGACACGACCGCCAGGGATTGATCACCCGGCACGAAAAGGTCCTTCCCCCGAGCTTCGGCCACGATGCCCAGCCGCCCGAACGTCATCAGGATCATCCGTAGGTTCTCGGGCATCGCGTCGCGGATCAACAGCTCACCGTGCGTTGCCGCCGCCAAGGCGATGTAACTCCCCACCTCGATATGATCGCTGCCGATCGTGAAATCTACGCCGTGCAGGCGCGCTACCCCCTCAATCGTGAGCGTATTGGTGCCGATGCCCGTGATCTGCGCCCCCATCGCATTGAGCATCCGGCAGAGATCCTGGACGTGAGGTTCGGAGGCGGCATTGCGGATCACCGTCGTCCCCTTCGCCAGGACAGCTGCCATCACCGCGTTCTCCGTGCCGGTCACGCTCGCCTCGTCCAGCAGGATGTCGGCCCCGCGCAATTGGTCTGCCGCTACCTGGAATAGCCCGTCGCGCACCCCAACCGTCGCCCCCATCCCCTGGAAGGCCAGGAAATGCGTGTCGACGCGCCGGCGCCCGATGACGTCACCGCCTGGCGATGGGATCGCCAACTTGCCCAACCGTGCCAATAGCGGCCCCACCATCAGAACTGAGCCCCGGATCGCGCGGAACTGGTCAGGGCTCAGCTGCCCCGAGACCGAGGGCGCCAGATCCCGGGCCTGCAAGCGCCAGCTGCGGTCATCAAGGCGCTCAACCTCCACGCCCAAGGAGCCCAGCAACTCAGCCATGACTTCCACGTCGCGGATCGCGGGCAGGTTGCGAAGCGTCACCGGTTCATCAGTCAGAAGAGAGGCCGCCAGAGTAGGAAGCGCCGCGTTCTTGTTCCCTGCCGGGCGTATCTCACCACAGACCGGCACACCGCCATCGATGGTAAAATAGTCACTCAAATCGATCATATCCGCCTCCAGACCAGCCCAATGGCCAGCAAAGTTGGTTCGTAGTAACCGCTTCGGCTTGTGGCAGCCGCCTCTTCGGTGATCTAGCCCGCAAGCTCCACCCCGTCTCCCAAATTTAGCCCAAGGTCACGCGCTGCACAACCTTGGTTGACCGCCAACTCCAGCAGCCCCTCGCTCCCCACCAACGCCAAGGGTGCGCCGGCTGCCACCTCTCCATAGGTTCGCCGCACCGGTCCTAGATCTCGACCAGCCACCCGCACATGCACCCGACCTGGGTTGAGAATAAGCGGGTCGGCGGCCCCAAAGGCCGGATCGAGCCGCAGTAGCGCCCCATCCCACACTAGTCGACCGATGCTTGTAATGACGTTACCAAACCGGTCGATGTGGATCACCTCTCCCCGAACCATCCCCTCCTCCACCTGCATCGAGGGCAATGGCAAGCGCTTAGGCGCCACCACTTCCGGGCCGAACTGCGACAACGGCACCCCGGCAGCCAGATGTGCAGCGGCGGGCGCGAAGATATCGCGCCCGTGGAATGTGCTGCTCGTCGCGGGCAACTGGTACCTTGGATTCTCCAGCGCTACGGTCAACGCCGGTGGCGCCGCTGCCCAGACGTAGGAGAAGACGCCATTATCAGGGCCGACCAACGTGCCCCACGGTGTCTGAGAGGCGATAGCACGCCTTGTCGTTCCCACGCCAGGATCCACGACGACCAGGTGGACGCTCCCCTGAGGGAAGTAGGGCAACGTCGTCCACAGTACGTAGGCAGCGGCCCGCACGTGCTGCGGCGCTATGGCATGGGTGATATCGACAAGCGCCGCTCCAGGCGCGATGCCGGATATCACGCCCTTCATCACGCCCACGTAACCATCATCCAGGCCGAAATCCGTTGTCAAAGAGATCAGCATAACAGGCTCCTACGTTGCACGGCTGGTGACCATGCGTACTACCATCCGCAACTGGCTAACGCCCAACATCCAGGCAAAAGCCACATATGCGAGCACCCCGATTGGAATGCCGAGAAGCGCCTGCAGATAGGGGCTATCGGGGCCGACGCGCATAAACAGCCCTATCGCCACCGCCATCGCCGAGGACGCCACCACCACTCGGATCGTGGTGCCCCAGAGAGGCCGGGCGGCAAACTCGCCGAGGCGTCGACCGATCAGGACGAAGAGCACCGCCATCTGCAGCACCGCAGCTAGCGATGTGGCCAGAGCCAACCCACCCAACGGAACCACGTCGACGGCCTCGAAAAGCCCAGGAAGCACCATACCCAGCCCGGCGTTGACGATCACAGCGCCAATGGCTGCCAGTGCTGGTGTCCAAGTGTCCTGAAGGGCATAGAAAGCCCGGCCCAGCACCTCCAGTGCAGAATGGCCGACCAAACCCACTGCGAAGAACGCCAGAGCCCATGCCACCGCCTGGGCCGAGGCCGCATCAAACGCTCCCCGCTGGAACATCGTCACGACAATGGGCTTTCCAAGCAAGATGAGACCTACGGTGGAGGGAACCGCGAGCGCGACCAGCATACCCAGGGCGTTCGTGAGCGTGTCACGCAGGGCGCCGCGCTCTCCAAGGGCGGCCTGCTTTGAGAACGTCGGAAAGACCGCCGTTCCCACCGCCTGAGCGAAGATACCCTGAGGCAGCATCACCAAGAGTAGAGCATACTCCAACGTCGCAATGGCGCCCGTCCCGAGGCGAGAGGCCAGGTTGCTGATCACGATCGTGTTGATCTGCGCCGCTGCCATGCCCAGCATCCGTGGAGCGATGAGCAGGCCCACCTCCCGCACGCCAGGGTCTTCACGTCCGAACGTCGGACTGAAGCGAGCCCGGTACTTAACAAGACCCGGGACCTGCACGATCAGATGTCCCACTGCGCCCGCGACCATCCCCACCGCTGGCCCCATCGCCCCTGCCGGCGTCATACCCCCAACAATGCCCCCGCCAATCAGGCCCAGGTTGTAAATGATGGGGGCCACAGCTGGTAGAAAGAAGTGCTGGTGCGCATTGAGGATGCCCATCACGATGCCGCTGATGCCGAAAATCGTCGGCGAGATCAGCATAACCCGCATCACATCGACGGTTCGGGCCTGAATCTCAGGTGGTAGGGCCGGTGCAACGAAGGTGCCCACGAGCCAGGGGGCAAGGATCACACACGCGACGCTGATGGGCACTAGGATCACGGTCAGTAGCGTGATGATGGCCGATGCCAGCCGCCAGGCCTCAGCTCGCTCTTCTCGTGCGAGGCGTCCTGTGAAGAGCGGAATAAAGGCCGACCCAAGCGCGCCCCCGGCGACGACCAGGAAGATGGCATCCGGGATGCGAACCGCGGCGACGTAGGCATCCATCTCCGGACCGGTGCCGAAGTAGGCGCCAAAGACGATCTGTCGCACCAATCCCAGCACACGGCTGACCGCAAAGGCGACCATGATCAAGGCCGCGGCACGCGCAACCTGTCGTTGGCTCGTTTCCATAGGGAGGATTATAGCATAAGCAGGGCACCTGCCCCGCTCTATCGGCAGGGCGTACGCAGCTCGGCTGTCGCGCCCAAGGGCCTTCTGCGGGCCTTGCGCGCTGCCGTTCCGCGGAACCAACCGCGTCGCAGAGTCCTAGACCTGACCGCACCTATCGGTTGCAAGACCAGATGCGTACGCCTCGGCTGTGTCGGCTCGAATTGAGGTATTGAGAAGCAGGTAGTCTGCAGACTGGCTTGGAGGAGTGACAGGCTGACCTTTCAGATCTGCCAAGTCCGCGCTAGACGCATCGCCTAGCGCACCCGGATCTCCGCGCTGATCAGGGCAGCGGCGGCCTTGGTGATAAGGGTTGCATACTGACCTGTGCTGAGTGAGAATCCGAGGGTGACCTGCCAACGGTCGGGAATCTCCTCGTCGGGCTGGGCATCTTGTGAGGAGACCTCGATGGGCCGGAATGCTACCGGGCGCTCGCCCTTAGTCAGGTAGACGCGCCGCAGGATCCGCGCCTTGAAGTCCCGAAGGCCCAACCCCTCATCATCGAAGACGGTCTCGGCTGCCGCCTCAAAGACGCCCTCATAGCGAGCGGTCAAGCGTGGGAGGTCAACAAGGACCGTATGTAAGGCTTCGAGCGCCGCGCCAGGCTCAGGCAGCGCGAACTGCTCCTTCATGATCGTCACGTCGTAAGGCGTCGAGCCGTTGCGCCGAAAAGAGGCGCTCACGATAAGGTTCCAGACCCAGGATTGGTATGCCGAAAGATAGATGGAGAGCAAGCGGTCCTTGATCAGGTTCGCCGCCTTGCGGTACTCGTGAGGATGGTCCTTGAGGTAAGTGATCACGCTGCGGAAATTCGACGGCCTGGGAGCCTGATGTAGCAGATAGCCCCATTGGCCCCAATGGCTGGCACAGAGACGTTTGAACTGGCGGATCTCGCGCCGGTCTCCGGCCATAGGCTCGGCCAGATACATGTGGACAACCCGCTCGGCATCACGCTTGAGGATCTCCTTGCCGATGAAGCCATCGCGGGTCCGGGACCCAAAACGCTGGTCGTCGAAGTAGTTCGGCAGTCCGTAGGTACCCAGCTTGGCCATGGCAGGTCCGAGGGCGGCAGCATCGGCCTCGTCTAGATCCCGTACAACCACCTGGAACCGGTTCCCATCCAAGTCGCCCGGACGCAGCGCGCGCGTCCCCCACCCTACCCGCTCCGCAGTGTAGCCTTTGCCCTCGAGCTTCGCTGGCCCGCGCTTCCGCACGCTGGCGTATTGGGTGGTGATCGCGGACTTGTCCTTGAGGGCCGGGAAGACCAAGGCACTCGGGGTGACCCTCAGTTGTGCAGCCATCGCATCGCGCACCGCCAAGGTGGTCCGGTTGCACTTCTCAACGCGGTAGTAGGCATACGCCCCGTTGCTCTCAGGCAGCCGGATCCGCTCTTCCACCCTGAAGTCATCGGGACGCAGCTTGACGCGCATGGCCGCACCTCCTTACGGTCCGCTGGGGGATACCGCAGTCTCAGTCGCATCCGGCGTTGGCGTGGGCTCCGGCGTCGGGGTCGGGAGCACATCAGCGAACCGCACCTCGTCAAAGCCCAGCGCCAGCAAGAAGGAACGCAGGACATCCTCGGCGTTAGCTGCAGCCTCAGCCTCGATGCCGTCCTCTAGAGCAGCCTCCAAGATGAGCCGCTCGGCCTCGCGCCGCGCCGCAGTCTCAAGCTCCTGGTTGAGCCCAACCATGCCGGTGCGCCGGTCGTAGACGTGCGTCTGTTCGTTATCCAGCGTGGCGACAAACACCTCTGCCGGCGGGAGCTTCACATAGAGGGTCCCATCATCATTGCGGAGCACATCGTCGGCCTCGATCTCCGCGAGGTCGACACCCGCGATCACCTCGCCGAAAGCTATCAGTAACAAGCGATCGCCAAACAGAAAACCTAGGGGACCCTGGCCCGTCTCCGCAGTGATCACCTTCTCGATGTGATAGGAGGCGGTTTCGAGCCGGCTCAAGCGCTGGATACTGTGGATCACCGTCGCAGCGCTTGGATAGATCGTGGGCGTGGGCTGGGGAATCAGCGGAAGCTGGGGCCCCCGCTCGATCAGGCCAAACACCCCCTCACGCAGCTCCAACACTATCAGCGTTCCCAGAGCCACAAGGGAAATGAGGGCCAACCATAGCAGGATGCGACCGAGTTTGTCCATCGAACCTCCCGGCGGAAGCCATTGAAATTA
>JAFGNI010000405.1 GCA_016927095.1 Anaerolineae bacterium
AGACCGCGGATGGCTATCTCCCTGCGTCACCGGACTGGCTGCCACCGGACACCGCGGCGGGTGCTGTGGACCCTGAGCAGGCTCAGGGGGATCTGGTCCTGCGTCCGCTTCCCGTTGATGCAACCTATATGCCCTACGTCCGTCTCGAGATTCCGGGGGGCTCTGTCACGGAACTTGATGGTGTAGGGGATGAGGATGTGGTGTCACTCCAGTTGGTGACGCGTTTGTGGGGGGTGACGCAGACGGTGACGCAGCCTGTCCTCTCCGCCTATCCTCTGCCGGCTGTGGGGCCTCTGCCTGCCGCGCCGCCGCTTGAGGAGGCGCTGGCGCAGCACCCGATGCTGCGCACCGGCGATGCCGCCGAGCGCATGCTGACCATCCCCGCAGGCGAGTGGACGGTCACATCATCGCTGGTGTTGCCTGAGGGCTACGGTCTGGTGCTAGAACCGGGCACGGCACTCCACTTCGCTTCCGATGCGTTTCTGCTCGCCAGGGGCCCGCTGCTGTTCCAGGGAACCGAGGCCGATCCCATCCATCTGGGGCCGCTGGACGGAACGTGGTCCGGTGTGATCACCTTGGGCAGCGAGAGGGCCTCGTATTGGGACTATGTCACAGTCGCCGATACCAGCGCCGTGGCGCTGCCCGGTTGGACGCTCACCGGGGCGATCACGTTCTACGAGAGCGATATCGCGCTGAACCACGTGCGCCTCCTGGGCACCACCGCGGAGGACGCGATCAACGTGATCCGCTCGACGTTCGTCTTTGAGAACTCGGTGTTCGCGGACACCTTCTCCGACGCCTTCGATGCTGACTTCAGCCAGGGCGAGGTCACTGCATGCGGCTTCAACAACATCGGTGCGGACGCGATTGACACCAGTGGCTCGGAGGTGCATGTCAGGGATGTCCGCATGGTGGGTCTGGGGGACAAGGCGCTCTCCGCGGGGGAGGCGAGCCGGGTCTCGGCGGAGGCGATCACGGTGGACGGCGCTGACTACGGCATTGTGAGCAAGGACCTCTCCCACGTCACCGTTCAGGGGGGGACGATCCGGGGCACCCGTGTGGCAGCACTGGCTGCTTACATCAAGAAGCCCAGTTACGGCCCCGCCACGATGACGGCGCGGGCCCTGGTCTTTGAGGGGGTGGGGGAGGATGCGATCACCCTGGTGCAGACGGGCAGCTGGATCGATCTGGACGGCGAGCGCGTGTGGGGTGTGGACGTGGATGTTGATGCACTGTACACCGACTAGCGGGTGAGACACGCGTGACTGGGGGAGATGGTGGTGTAGCCTGACCTTCCGGGTTGCGGGGGAGTAGGAGAAGCAACCCGGAAGGGCGATGGTGGTGCGGTCTGACCTTCCGGGCACGCCGGTTGCTTTCTGGTAGCCGGAACGGTACAATTCTGACTACCTGCCTGATGTGGTTGCACTGGACCCCGAGGGTCGTCCCATCTTCTGGGCAGAGGCAGGACGGGTGAGCCTCAGAAGATAGCGTCTCTTGCCAAGCGCTATCGCCGGACGCACTTCGCGATCGGCAAGTGGGACGCCGCGCTGAGTCCGCTGTCGGATACCGTCTATCGGGCTGTTGAGCGGTTCAACCGCTCGGCGCCTTTCGATCTGATCAGGTTTGCGCCGGACAGCCATCGCCGGTTCATCGATGCGGATGGCCTGATCCGCATTGGTTTCGACGATATTGCGTGGCAGTGGCACCCGCCGGACTAGACCTAGGGGGAGTTGAATGTACAAGGATGAGATCTGGTACCGCAAGCTGGAGTTGGCGATCAATGATCGCCAAGATGACTTCACGGACAAGCAGTGGCGCAAATACCAGGTCGATCACCTCCTGAAAGTGGCGAATCGCGTGCGTGAGACATCGGAGGACTGCGAGGTCTGCCAGTCGTACCAGCACACGCTGACACGGCTAGAGGAGGAGTTCGCTGAGTTGCCGGGCTCCAAGGCACAGCGACAGTACCAGTCGCAGCAGCTGCGCGAGATGGGCCAGCATTTCGTCAAAGCACACAACCTCGCCCCACCGGGCTATTTCCTGCGTCATTGGCTCCGGACCGGCCTGATTGGGGGTGTGCTGGTGGGCTTGGTTGCGATGGTGGTCTTTGGCAACCTCTTGCTTCTGCCGGGCGGGGTTGCCGTGGTCGGCGGCGCTGCAGCCCTGTACGGGATGACGCTCGATCAGAAGGCCGAGCGCGAGCACCGGCTGATTTAGCGCTTCTTGGATTAGCACCGGCTAAGGGGAGCTGCATCTGTGCGCTGTTTGAGATACTTGGTCGCCAGCATCGCGATGTCCCTGTGCCTCAGCCTGGTATTCCCGGCTCAGGCGGTTGCCGGTGGGCGACAGTACCTCAATCCTGACGAAGAGGGGCCTGATGCGCAGCGACAGTCTTCGGGCACGCTCGATTGGCTACGTTGTTGGCCCGAGCAGGCGGGCCTCTCTCCCAACACGGTGGCTGCTACCGCGCGATTCCTCAGGCCCGACAGCCTCGTCACAGATATCCAGCTGAGGCTGCCAACCCGGCTGGCCCGCACGACACTCCTGGGCCCGGGTGGTCCCACCGTCTCCACCGACGCGCTGATTGACGCTGGCGTTCCGGTCTGGCGCACGTCGGCGTTGCAGGACCTTGTCGTGCCGGGGGAATCCCTCCAGGTGGTCAATGGCGCTGGCGGGTGCTTGCCCTATCCCATTCGGTCTGTGGCGATGACGGCACAGCCCTTGGTCCGGGGCCGGACGGCTGCACTGGTCATCGAGACGGACCGACTGGCGTTCTGTCACGTGAGGTACCTAGGCCAGTCCGAGCGCTGCTACCGCGATGACGCGACGCACCTCGTCGTGCTCATTGCCGTGTCAGCGTTGACGGAGCCGGGCTCCTATCCACTCGAGGTTGAGCTCGTCTCGGGAGGAAAAGAGGTGGCCTTCACGCTCCCCATCGAGGTTTCCGCCGGCAGTTATGGCTTCCAGTACATCGACCCGCCGCCAGGCCTGTACGGTCTGATGGATGCTCAGTTGATGGCCTCGGAGGCGGCCTACCTGGCACGTTGGCGGGGGGGGCGATCCCATTCGCGTCTCTGGGAGCTGCCCCTTGGATTGCCACTCGAGCGCCAGATGTCCATCTCGGCTGACTTCGGGGACCGGCGCTCGTATGGGGGCATGGTGGACGGTTACCACAGCGGCATTGACTATCGTGCCTGGACAGGATTGCCGGTTGTCTCACCTGCCGATGGAGTCGTTGTGATGGTAGAAGCCCTGAAGACGCGGGGCAATGCAGTACTCATCGACCATGGATGGGGACTTGTCACCGGTTATTGGCATTTGTCGAAGGTCCACGTGCAGGTGGGCGATGTCGTCACAAAGGGGCAGCGGTTTGCGGAGGTCGGCAACACGGGCCTTTCGACGGGGTCACACCTGCATTGGGAAGTATGGGTGAACGGTGTGTCGGTGGACGGCAAGCAGTGGCTGGACGCGGAGGGGCTGTCGGGCATCGCGCTCCAGCCCTATGGCGGCTTCAACCTACAGACACAGCTGACGTCTCCAGAGTAGGAGACCTTAGGAGGTCCTATGTGTGGACGGTTTACGCTCTGGCTTCAGTTTGGCGACCTGATCAAGGCTTTCCCTGACCTCGAGTTCCCTGAGGCGATGGCGCCCCGGTACAATATTGCGCCGACGCAGCAGGTTGCTGTGGTGCCGAACAACGGTGAGCTGCGGGTCGAGTTCTTTCGTTGGGGCCTGGTCCCGTTTTGGGCGAAGGATCCCAGTATCGGCAGCCGGATGATCAACGCCCGGGGCGAGACAGCCTCGGGGAAGCCTGCTTTCCGCGCTGCGTATCGCCGGCGCCGGTGCCTGATCCTTGCCGATGGCTTCTACGA
>JAFGNI010000047.1 GCA_016927095.1 Anaerolineae bacterium
ACCCCATTGAGCGCCTGATCGAGAGTGGCGGGAAGCGGCTCCGCCCGGCGCTTGTGCTGCTCTATGCCAGGCTCTCCGGCGTGGCTCGGAACAACGCGCTGCTGGCTGCCGCAGGCGTCGAGATGCTCCACACGGCGACGCTCGTCCACGACGATCTCATCGACAACGCGCGGTTGCGACGCGGCGTGGAGACGCTCAACAACCGCTGGTCCCCCACCGCCACGGTCCTCGCCGGTGACACGATGTTCGCGCTGGCGGCGAAACTCATCGCCCGGACGGAAAACGCCGCGTTGGTCTACCGGTTCTCCGAGACGCTCGAGTCCATCTGCGCCGGTGAGCTCCGCCAGATGCTCAGCAAAAACGGCAACCTGCCCACGGTAGCGACCTACTACGATCGCATCTTCGCCAAGACAGCGTCCCTCTTCGCCCTCTGCACCGAGTCAGGACCCATCCTAGGCGCGCTCGACCACACGGCAGTGGTCGAGGCCCGGCAGTTTGGCCGGCTCCTGGGAGAGGCCTTTCAGATCGCTGATGACGTCCTGGACATCGTCGGCACGCCCCAGCGACTTGGCAAACCCGCCGGCACGGATCTGCAGCAAGGTGTGGTGACCCTGCCGGTCATCGCCTATGCAGAGGCACACGCTGACGACATACGTCTGGCTGCTGTGCTCCGCCACGAAGCCGATGCCCCTACCATCACGGCATTGATCGACGCCGTTCGCGCGGCGAAGTATGACGAGATCGCCATGCAGCGCGCAGAAGAGCACGTCCAGGAGGCCTTGACCATCCTGCGTCGCCACCCAGACAGCGTGTACCGCCGTGCTCTGGAAGAGATCGCCCGCTTCGCGATCCAGCGCCGGTACTGAACGCCGCATGCCCCCTGCGCTCTCCGTCATCATCGTTAGCTGGAACACGCGCGATCTGCTGTGCCAGGCCCTGGATTCGGTGTGCGCGACCGGCGATGATGACGATGACGCACTGGAGATCATCGTAGTCGACAACGCCTCGAGCGACGGCACGCCCACCCTCCTGCAAGAGAGGTACCCCCACGTCAAGCTCATTGACCTGAAGGAGAACCTTGGCTTCGCCGGCGGCAACAACCGCGGCTTGGCAGCCGCCCAAGGGGAAACGATTCTGCTTCTCAATTCGGACACGAAGGTGCTTCCGGGCGCGCTCTCCGCCCTAAGGCAGTATCTTGAGGATCACCCCAAGGTTGGCCTGGTAGGACCGAAGCTCCTCAACGGGGATGGCACGACCCAGTCCTCACGCCGCAGGTTCCCCACGCTGCCCCTCCTCTTCCTGGAGAGCACATGGCTGCAGCCTCTGGCCCCAAGACGCAGCCTAGAGCGCTTCTACATGGAGGACGTGCCCGAGGCGACAGCGCACCCCGTCGATTGGGTCACAGGTGCCGCCATGATGGTGCGAACCGAGGTCGTCCGGCAGGTGGGGGGCTTGGACGAGGACTACTTCATGTACTCCGAGGAGCTAGACTGGTGCCGTCGCATCCGAGAGGCTGGATGGGAGATCGCCTACACACCTGCTGCCGAGATCATCCACTACGGCGGCAGAAGCAGTGACCAGGTTGTCCCGGCGCGGCACATCTACTTCCAGACCAGCAAGGTGCGCTACGCGAGGAAGTTCCACGGTCGAGCCGTTGCTGAGCTACTGCGCGTGTGGCTGCTGGGGCAGTATCTGTGGCAGTCGGCGCTCGAGGGCGCTAAGTGGCTGGTCGGCCACCGCCGTGAGCTGCGCGCGGCCCGGCTCAACGCCTATTGGCGCGTGCTACGCAGTGGCCTGCGGCAGCCCTGACCTCCAGTTCCAGAACCAGCAGAGGCCGGCTGCACCTACCGAAGGAGTCGCAGATGAGACATCGTGCCGTCTCGAGAGAGACTACCGCTCGCAAGATCACCCGGTTCGTGTGTACACTTATCCTGGGTGTGCTGCTCACGACGTGCACCAAGTCGCCGGAGTCGGGCGCTCAACCCGAGGCGACCTTCGATGGCGAAGCCTCCTATCTCTGGGTCACCAGGCAATGCGACCTTGGCTACCGCCCCCCCGGCAGCGACGCCATCCGTCAGACCGGTGACCTGATTCTGGCTGAGCTCGAGGCGATGGGATGGGCCACACGGGAGCAGACCTTCACCTACAAGGACACCCCCATCCGGAACATCATAGCGTCGAAGGGCGAGGGGTCCGCCCTGCTCTTGGGCGCCCACTACGACACGCGACCGTCAGCAGACGAGGAGGACCCGAGCGTCCCTGTGCTCGGAGCCAACGACGGCGCCAGCGGTGTCGCGGTGCTGCTGGAGTTGGCCCGGGTGCTCGATGTCGCCGGGACGGAGCGGCAGATCTACCTGGCCTTCTTCGATGCCGAAGACAGCGGCCGGCTCAACGGTTGGGACTGGATCGTGGGATCCACCTACATGGCAACGCATTGGGGCGAAGCCGGGGAGCCACCTCTGGCGACGATGGTCCTGGTGGACATGATCGGTGACGCCGACCAGCAGGTCTACTACGAACAAAACTCCGATGCGGCGCTACGCGAGACCCTCTGGACGGTCGCGGGCAACCTGGGATATGGCGACCGGATCATTCCGGAACTGAAGTACGCCATGCTCGATGACCACATCCCCTTCGCCCGGATGGGGGTCCCCGCCGTGGATATGATCGACTTCGACTATCCTTACTGGCACACCACCCAGGACACGCCCGACAAAGTATCGGCCGAGAGCCTTG
>JAFGNI010000406.1 GCA_016927095.1 Anaerolineae bacterium
GGATCCTTGATGATTACCTCTCGCCCCGGCAGAACCGTCAGCTCTTTGGCAGACACATAATCGCTGCCATAGACGACCCACTTCTCAACGTAGCCGGCCTCCTCCATCTCGCCAAGTGGCGCCACGGGGGCGGGAGCGCGGTAATGTACGGCAGCCAGGCTCGGATTCGTGTTCATCGACCAGTCGAGCATAGACACGATGTAATCCAGGTCATCCTTCCTATCGTCCGGCACATCCTTCACCAACAGATCCCGGTCTATCGGTACGTCACTCACCAGGGATTGAAACATCGCGAAGACATCGCTTGCCCACTGCGGCTCGTAAGTGCAGAGGCTTCCCGGTGCGTGGAGTAACCCCGCAGGCACGTACCAGCCTGTGCCTGGGCGCAGACGGTACGCCTTGGAGAGGTCGGTGATGTGGTTGTCGCCCTTGTCCCAGTCGGCGAGGCACTGGCGTACCTGCGCCTTGGTGGTGCCAGGCTCGAGGCCAAAGAACGTGTACGGAAACGTACCGCCATGGTTGTTTAGCTGGACCGGGAAGTAGTAGCCTTCGGGTTTGGACTCAGCCCCAACGTTCGCCGCATGCTCAGGCATCTGGTGAAGATGATGCGGCAACGGGCCCTGATTGTCGAAGAACTTCGAGTACATCGGCCACGTGTGGTAGGCGTCCCATAGTGCATCGCCAAGCAGCATCGCTCCCAGGTCCTGAACGACATCCCGAAACAGGACTCGCTTCGGATCTCGCGGATTGCCGTGCAGCACGTAACTGAGACCTTCATCGGGCGTCGTCAGTGGGCCGTTGTCCGCTCTGGTTGTGGACGAGAGCCAGCGCTCGTCGATGCCTCCGCGGTGCGCCCCAAAGGCGTAGTAATCATCGGGGTGCAGCTTGATACGTTTCCCGGGGATACAGAATGCGCGCGGCACCCACGCCGGCGCCAATCGCAGGACACCCTCTCCCTCGTCAAGAATGGCTCGTGTCATAGTGCTCTCCTTTGTTGCTCCGTATCGTTCCGCAGCGGTGCGTCACGGGTGATTATAGAACCGACGCCTGTCGCTGCAACGGCCAGACTTTGACTTTGGCCCTGGCCTAAAGTAGAATGGCTGTCCAGAATCCTAGATGACGGAGTGACAGATGAATGACACCCTGAAGCAGCTCGTCGTAATGTCAAAGGCCCTTGGCAACCCAGCGAGTGACTACGTTATCTTGGGCGAGGGAAATACCTCCGCGCGCAACGCAGATGGTACCTTCTGGGTGAAGGCAAGCGGCTACCAGCTGCCATCGATCGACGAGAAGGGCTTTGTGCGTGTATCGCTGCAGCGGGCTATGGCCATCCTTGATGAGGGCGAGCTATCCGACAACGAAGTGAAGCAGCGGTTGCTGGATGCACGCGTCGATCCCGAGACCGGTCGTTGGCCCGCGCCGAACAGCGATACCCGCCCGTCGACCGAGACCGTATTCCACGCTATCTGTCTGAGCCTCGACGATGTGACGTTCGTCGGCCATACCCACGCCACGGCGGTCAATGCGCTCACGTGCTCGCAGGCCTTTCCAAAGGCCTTCGAGGGCCGCCTCTTCCCCGACGAGATCGTTATGTGTGGGCCGGCACCCGTACTCGTCCCTTACACAGACCCGGGCATTCCCCTGGCGCGCGAAATCCGCAAGCGCATTGACAACTACCTGGATATGTATGGCGAGCGACCGCGGGTGATCTTGATGCAGAACCACGGTATGGTTGCGCTGGGGCACTCGGCGGAGCAGGTCGAGAATGTCACCGCGATGATGGTCAAGACCGCCCGTGTGCTACTCGGTGCCTACGCGTCCGGCGGACCGGGCTTCCTCAGTGCAGAAAACGTAGATCGCATCCACACACGGCCCGACGAAGCGTACCGACGCAAACTTCTGGGCGAGGCATAGAAACAGGCTAGCAAAGGCCAGGTTCGGATCGTGGATCGCTTGGGCGGGCTTACGTAAAGGAGACAGACCAGATGATGAGTCCCGAGAAGATGCGGGTTTCACGCCTCTATGGCATACGAGACCTCAGGCTGGAAGAGGCCCCCCTCCCCCAGCCGGGTGCCGGCGAGGTACTGCTAAAGATCGCCTCTGTAGGCATCTGCGGTTCGGACGTACATTACTATGTCGAGGGCGCGATTGGCGATCAGGTCGTGACAGCCCCAATCCAGATGGGCCACGAGTTTTCAGCTTGGGTGGCGGGCTTCGGGCCAGGCGTTGAGGGTCTCCAGTTAGGCGCGTTGGTGGCGGTAGAGCCTGCGATACCGTGCGGTGTCTGCGAGTCCTGCCAGCATGGCCATCCCAACCTCTGTCCCAAGGTACGCTTCTGTGGCACTCCGCCGGTCGACGGCGTCTTTGCCGAATACGCTGTGATGCCCGCCGAGAACTGCTTTGTGCTGCCCGAAGGGTTCACGGCAGCCGACGGTGCGCTTCTGGAGCCGCTGGGGATCGCTATCCACACCGTGGACCTGGCACACCTGAAGGCCGGGCAGACAGTCGCGATCCTCGGTGCGGGACCCATCGGGCTGCTCACTGCCGCCGTGGCCCGCGCAGCCGGTGCGGCCACCGTCTATATGACCGAACCGAATGCAGAACGGCGCGCGTTTGCACTGGAGCACTACGCTGACGAAGTCTTTGACCCGACAGAAAAGGATGTAGTCAGGACGATACTTGCTGCCACCGGCGGACGCGGTGTGGATGTCGCGTTCGAGGCCGCAGGAGCGCCCGACACCCCTGATCAGGCCGCGCGCGTGACCCGGCCGGGAGGTAAGGTCGTCATCGTCGGCATCCCCGTCGAAGATGAGATGGTCATGACAGCATCCGACGTGCGCCGCAAGGGGCTAACCATCAAGCTCGTCCGCAGGATGAAGCACACGTATCCTCGCGCGATCCGGATTGTGCAGACCGGCATGGTCGATCTCGCCGCACTGGCAACCCATCGATTCGCGCTCGAAGATATCGTTGCGGCCTTCGAACTCGTCGCTGCACGTGAAGATGGTGTCCTAAGAGCTATCATTGAAGTGGGAAAGGAAGCCCCGATGGGCGTTCAGGCATGAACAACCGAGAACGGGTGCATGCAATTCTGCACTACGAGCCGTACGATCGGATGCCGGTCGTCCACTTCGGCTACTGGACTGAGACCCTGATCAAGTGGGCGCAGGAGGGCCACATCACCGAGGAACAGGCGCGGGGCTGGGGCGATGGCAACCCCATCGACACGGAGATAGCCAGGAAACTGGGGTTTGACTTCAACTGGAGCAGCTGCTTCTCACCAAATACCCACCTACGGCCGGCCTTCCAGACGCGTCTTGTGGCGTCGTTCCCTGATGGATCACGCCACGTACTGAATGGCGAGGGCACGGTGATTCTAGAAAAGGATGATGCGGTCTCGATACCCAAGGAGATAGAGCACCTCCTCAAGGATCGTTCCTCCTGGGAAGAGCTCTACCTGCCTAAGCTTCACTTCAGTATCGAGCGCGTCACCCATAGTGGCGTGAACGCC
>JAFGNI010000407.1 GCA_016927095.1 Anaerolineae bacterium
GGACTGGTGACCGGCAGTGAGGACTCGGTAGCGCTTAAGCAGTTCCTTGCGTCTCAGGCCAACGTACTCAATGCGCAGCTTGTGGTGCTCGCCTTCGGCCCGCCCTATGAGCTGGACAGTACGGAGATCAGCAAACTGGACGCCTACTACACGCTTTATTCGACGGGGGAGGCCTTCGTGGAAGCAGGTGTTCGTGCCCTCTTCCGGGACCTAGTGGCACCTGGCGACTCGCCGGTCGACGTACCCGCGCTGAACTACTACATGCCCCAGGAGACGATGCCAAGCCCCGAACAGACCATCGCACTCTACGTGGTAGATGAAGCCGGCGAAGAGCTGACGCAGTCGCAGAAGGCCGATATTCACATTGGTGACATGATCAACCTGCGCACCGGTATCATTCTGGACCGCAATGCACACGTCGTCCCTGACGGAACACCTGTGCAGTTCGGGCTGAACTACCCGCAGGAGGGTGTGCAGCACAAGATCGCCGGTGAGACGATCGACGGTGTGGCTCAGACATCCGTAACCCTGGACCGGGCGGGGCAGCTGGACATCACAGTTCAATCAGAGCCTGCCGTGTCGTCTGTGAGATTGGAGCTAGTGAGTCGCGACGATGGCGTGACGATCACCGAGATCGAGCCGACCCCGACGCAGACAGCTACGCCGACGCCGACGGTGACGCCCGAACCCACCCCGACGGCGACGGCTACTCCTGTACCAAGCAAGAATGCTCAGCTTCCGGATCCGCCACGGTTGCCTGCCCCCGAGCCATCCAAGCTTCTCCGTTGGGGCCTCCTGAGCTCCTTAGCTGTGGCAGCATTCGGGTTTGTCTGGTCGCGCCAGCTATCGCTGAAGGCAGAAGCCGCAATCCGTGCCGCGCTTGTCGGTTTGGTTGCTGGGCTGGGGGGCTACGACGCCTTCGTGGCGATAGGACGCTGGTGGCTGCCAATGACATGGTATGCGCTCGTAGCACGCGAGTATCTGGCGGGCCTGGTCGCCGTGGGGGTGGGGGTTGTAGCCCTCCTCATCTCGCTGTGGGCGATGCAAGATCAGTCGCGGTTTGACCCGAGTCTGGCCCGTAGAGCGGATCACCGATACCTCAAGACGCGTGCCTGACCCGTGGACTTGCTGAAGTACACGGTGGAAACTCGCCGCCCGCTGCAGGGAGCAGCGGAGTTCTGCCTACGGCGTGATCAGGATCGCCAATATGATCAGCACGCCCGCGAGGACGAGCAGCGGCATGTTCTGACGCCAGGTGGCGCGCCATTCGGTTCCCGTCAGCATTAGCGGGGCGATGGTCGCCGGCATCTCGCCGCGGCGCAGCGCTTCTGCCAGCGTGTCGACGTCGGGTGGGCGACCATCGGGGTGGAGAGCCAGGGCGGCCAGGATCGCCTTCTCAACACCAGGCGAGACGTGGGCGTTGATGTCGCGCGGCGGTACAAGCGCATCCGAGCGCAGGAATCGCTCCCGTGCAGTCGCTGGAGGGCGGCCGGTCAGAAGGTGATAGAACGTTGCCCCCAAGGAATAGATATCGGTCCGCGTGTCCGTGTGGGTGTCATCGCCGCCATACTGCTCTAGCGGCGTATAGGCGGCCGTCCCCTGTCCTTGCACAACGGTCACCGTGCGCGACTCGTCGCTGGTCAATAGCTTCACGAGCCCGAAGTCAACCAGTTTGAGCAGCCCAGAAGGCGTCAGTTTGATATTGGAGGGCTTGATGTCACGGTGCAGAACCGGTGGGTCCTGGGCGTGCAGGTAAGCGAGTGCGCTGCACAACTGCTGAGCCCAGTCCAGCACTTCGGCCTCGTCGAGGAAGCGGTTGTCCTTGATGGCTTCATCCACGATCTCGCGGAGGTTGTGACCGGGAACGTAGTCCATCACGAGGTATTCCCGTCCCTCGTTGGTGAAGTAGTCGGAGACCTTCGGAAGGTTCGGGTGATCCAGACGTGCCAGCACCGAGGCTTCCTGCCGGAACTGCTCTTGAAGCTGCAGTAGGCGCTCGGGAGGGAGCTCCGACTCAGGCGCGATCTCCTTAATGGCACAGATACGGCCTGACAGGAGTGTGTCCTCGGCCCGATAGACGGCGCCCATGCCTCCCTGGCCGATCGGCCCGGCGAGACGGTAACGATCTTTGAGCAGCGTCTGGGGTTCAAGCAGCTTGGCCATCGCGCTTGATGATAGCGTGGGGCTGGTATAATGTCAAGCGTGACGCCTCTCTGGGTCGGAGGCGTGCGAGCTCGACGGCTACGAAAAAGTGAGGTGTCGGCCGATGCAGGAACAGGGCAACAACCCGCTGTTGGTGATCTACAAGGGCGCACTGTCAGGGACGAGGTGGCCTGTCTCCGGCACGCCTATCACGTTGGGCCGGGCCCAAGATTGTGACATCGTGCTCCCTGAGCGACAGATCTCACGTTACCACGCACGGATTGAGCATGATGAATCGGGCTATCTTGTTCGTGACCTGGGCAGCAAGAACGGCACTTATGTCAACGGGGAGGCTGTCCGAGGGCAACCATATCGCCTGAGAGATGGTGATGAGATCGAGCTCGCCGCTGTCCTGCAGATGGGGTTCGTGGCTGGCGACGCGACCTTGCCCCTCGTGGAGGGCGGCGATCGGCGACGGGACCAGCTGCAGGTCAACGTCTCTGCCAGGCAGGTGTGCTTTGGGCGCAGCGTCCTCGATCCGCCGCTGTCGCCGGCGCAGTTCGCCCTGCTGCAAGCCCTCATCGATGCAGATGGCGATGTTGTCACCCGGGAGCAGGTTGTGGATGCTGTCTGGCCCGATGCGGTGGGTGGTGTCACAGACCAGGCCCTCGATGCCCTGGTTTACCGACTCCGCGAGCGGCTGGTGGAGCTGGATCCTGATCATGACTACGTCGTGACGGTGCGAGGCCATGGTTTCCGATATGAGGCGAATCCACTCTTCTAGGCGGCTGCCCACGTGTTGGCAGCCTGTCCTGTGGAACGGTTCTATCCCTGCCTGTGCGTAGAGATCTGCCGTTAGCCCTGTTGGTGTTCTTCCTTGCCGTCGGTGTTGGTCTGCTATCCGCCTCGCCCTACTTCGCTAACGCTGGACTACCCGCAGATACCGACGCTGAGCTCCACGTCTACCGCACTGCCGAGCTGGGCTATAGCATCAGAGCCGGCAACCCCTATCCTCGCTGGGCTCCCGATTTCTACCACGGATATGGGTATCCTATCTTTAATTTCTACGCGCCGCTGACGTACCACTTAGGTCACTGGCTCACGCTGGGGCATCCGGAGCGGGCTGCGGCGGGTGCGCGACTACTCTTTATCTTCTCTCAAGTAGCTGGGGCACTGGGCGCCTACCAGCTGGGGAAGCTGTTTGGTGGACGCGGCGGGGGACTCCTGGGCGCGCTGAGCTTCGCGGCGGCGCCCTACATCCTGTTGATCAACCCCCACGTCCGTGGCGATCTCCCCGAAAGCTTCGCCTTGGCCTTTGTCCCCTGGGCACTTTGGGCCTGGGAGTCGGTGTGGCGCCAAGGCACGTCACGAACCACGTGGTGGGCCGTCCTGTCGACCGCTGTGGTCTTCCTCAGCCATAATCTGACGGGCTTGACGATCTTGGTGCTCGTTGCCGGACTAGGCGCATGGCGGCTGGTGGTTGGCCTCGGACGCACGCACGAAGGAACCTCGGCACCTGGTCGTGCCGGTGCCGGCGCCCAGAAACGGCGCCGCGCGATACCATGGCATCCGAACCTGGGGCGTGCTGTGATGACTGGGATCATCTTCGTGCTCATCACGGCGTTTTTCTGGCTCCCGTTTCTGGCAGAACGTTCCCACATCCAGCTCGACGTCGCAGGCGACGGACACTACGATTACCGCAATCATTTCGTAGCCCCCCTGCGCCTCCTGGCACAACTGGAACCCATCGACCGCCGAGCTACAGCTGCAGACGTCCCCATGACCTTGGGCACGGTGCCTGTCGTCGCGGCCCTGGGCGGCCTCATCGCGGCGCTAAGGCGACATCGCTTTCATGATGTGGGTTTCTATGCCGTTGGCGCCGTTGTGTTGTTCTGGATGATGACGCCCAGTAGCCAAGGGCTCTGGGAGATCCTGCCTGGCCTCGAGTACTATCAATTCCCCTGGCGTTTCTTGGGCCCGACTGCTGCGCTGCTGGTGCCGCTAGTCGGCTCGCTAGCCCTCACCTGCGAGCCGACTCAAACGGTGATGCCAAAGCCTGCGTCGGGCTGGGCTCGGGGCGTATCTCGCTTTGTCCCGGCAGGTGCAACAGCACTGCTCCTGTTCGGGGCGCTGCCGGGTCTCTATCCGTTACCTTGGGATGCCGGCTTCGGCTTCATCACGCCGGAGACTATCATCAAAGCTGAACTTGAGGGGCGGTGGCGGGGCACGACCTCAACCAATGACTTCGTCCCGGCAAGTGTGGAGATGATTCCCGGACCGCAGGCTGAGGTCTTGGCTTCGTATGTGCACCCCCCTGTGGATCGGGTCAACCGCCACACGTTACCAGACGGGACAAAGGTTGACGTCATTCCCAGTGTCCCCTGGGTCAACGCGTTCGCCGTGGCAACACAGCGGGCTTTCACATTGCGCCTCTATCTCTTCGACTTCCCCGGTTGGCGCGCCTATGTGGACGGTCAGCCTGTGTCCGTGGAGCTGGCATATCCAGAGGGATTCATCACCGTCCCTGTGCCGGCTGGCGACCACGAGGTGATCGTCCGATTTGGGTCCACGCCTGCGCGCCGGTGGGCTTGGAGCCTATCCGCTGCAGGTGCAATTTCGCTTGTTGTTGCGTGGATCTGGGATCGCAGGCGCCGCCCTACCAGTTGGGCGGGTTGGCGTGCGCCGTGGGCGGTGCGGGGTCCAGGTGGCCAGAGTTCTGCGAGTGAGCGTCTTGCCGTGTTGCAGGTGGCCGCCGTATTGACTGTAATATACGTGGTCAAGGTCACGGTCTTTGACCCTGGTGGCACCTTTGTGTTGTCGACTCCGTTCGGCCAGCCGCCTGTCGACGTTGTGTCTCAAGAGGCAAGCTTCGGGGGGGAGATTGCGCTATTGGGCTTCGACGTTACCCCGGAGATTGTGAGTGCTGGTCAGGTGCTAGAAGCCAAATTGGTGTGGATGGCGACTCGTCCTCTCACAAGGACTTACCAGTCTTTCGTGCACTTGGTCTATCCCGAAGGTAAGATCGCGAGCCAGTCAGACCATCTAAACCCAGGGGGATTCCCGACGGATCTCTGGCCGCTCGATCGCTATGTCGTTGATCGACACCATATCAGGATTCCTGAAGATGCTGTGCCGGGGACGTACTTGCTATCGGCAGGCCTCTACACGTTGACCGATGGCGTCCGCGTACCCGTTGTGTCCGCGTCCTGTGGACACCGGCCCGATTCGATCGTCCTCTGTGAGGCGATTACGGTAGAGAGGTGAGACAATGGTGAAGTCAAGGCGTGGGTGGGGTTCTAGGCCTGGGCGCGGCAAGCGTCAAGACTCGCGGTGGCTTCCTTGGGGTCTGGGGGGCGCCGTCGTCGTACTTGTCTTGCTGGTTGTGGTGCAAGGGACTCAGTCTCAGTCTCCGGGAGGGCGCGGTCCGCGCGAGCTGGAGTGGTTGGAGGGTGTGAACGGCGTTTCCCACGATGGTGGCGAGACGAGTTTCGCGTATCCGAATCCGGCGGGTCTTCCTGACAACCGCCAGTGGCTTCCAGCACTGGGGGAGGAAGATGCACCGGTTGTCGTGATGGAGTTCAGCGACATTTTCTGCAGCCACTGCCGAAGCTTCAACCTGGACAATCTCCCAGGTATACTGGAAGACTATGTCGCAACAGGCGAAGTGCGCTATGTGGCTCATTTCTTCGGCTTTGCGTCCTCCTTGGAGCAGGGCGCCGTGCAAGCGGAGGTCTGTGCGGCGGAACAGGGTCGCTACTTCGAATTCGTGCACGCGCTCTACCAGTCTATTGAGTTGGGCGACTACAACATCGACCGGTCCGCCCGCCTAGCAGGACTGGACACGCAGCAGTTCGATCAGTGTCGTGAGGAGCGGCGCTATGCCGAGGCGTTGCAGGAGATGCTGTTCGTCGACAACAATGGGGTTGCTGCCACGCCCACGTTTTTCGTCAATGGGCAGGAGGTGGCTGGCAACAACCCAGACCGGTTGCGGATGCTGATCGAGGCGGAGCTGGCGGCCCAGTAGCGAGCTCGCTTGGATGGCGATGGGAAAAAAACAGGGCGGCCCTCGGGCCGCCCTGTCAGTCTACTTACCCACGGGCGCCGGTGATCAGCTGTCGCGCAAGGTGCGGCGGAAGATGTCTTCCATATCGTCCGCGTCAGTGCCACGGTTGCCACGGCGCCGGTTGCCACCACGGTTGCTCCGCTCGCGCAGTCGCCCATCTGCCTGCGCCTGGGCTTGGGCTTGCAGGAAGGCGATCTCCATCGGAGAGAGACCCGGATCTTCCTGCTCGTCATAGGACTCGGCGCTGGCGTCCTCAGTATGGAGCGTGAAATCGATCTGGCGCTTGCGGCGATCCACGCCGAGGATCTCGACCTGGACGTTTTCGTTCATCCGCACGATCTCTTCAGGGTTGCGCACATAGCTACCCATCTCGCGGACGTGCAGCAGACCCGGGCGCTCCGCACCGATATCCACGAAGGCACCATAGCGCTCCATCCGCACAACCCGGCCATCGTAGACCTGTCCGCGCTCCAGTTCGTGCCACTCAACGTCCGGTGGCTCAACCATCGTAAGCGCAATCCGACCACGGTCAGGATCCACGTTCAGAACCCAGACCGAGACCTTGTCGCCGACGTTGACCACATCGGTAACCTTCCTGACTCTGCCGGTGGCAAGCCTTGAGATATGAATGAGTCCATCGCGATCCAAACCCACATCGACAAACGCGCCATAGAGCTCCGTTCGTGTCACGGTGCCCTCCAGCAGCATCTTGGGCTCAAGCTCCTCGATCGAGGTGGGTTTCTGTGTCATCTCTTCCGGCATTCGCTCATCAACTCCTTAGGCGTGTAGGTGACATTTAC
>JAFGNI010000408.1 GCA_016927095.1 Anaerolineae bacterium
AAGGTCTTCGTGCACCTGGTCGACGGCGCGGGCAACCTCCGGGCGCAGGTGGATATGGAACCCCAGGCCGGGTTCGCGCCGACGTTGATCTGGCAGCCAGGCGACCGAATCGTCGACCGGTACGGTTTGCCATTGCCCGCGGACCTGGTCCCTGGGGATTACACCGTTCTGGTGGGTATGTACAGCGCCACAGGCAACCGCCTGCCGATTGAAGTGGACGGCGAGCCGCAGGGCGACGCGCTACGCCTAGCTCAGATCACGATCGGGGACTGACGCCGGGTAGGCTGGCTTCCCTATCTCGGAAAGACACCAATCACGGACGGCACCGCAATCAGCGAGTCGACCCGCGGTCCTTCGGACATCCAGAAGCCCGCGGAGGTGCCGCCATCGAGGTTGAGGGCAGTGTCCACGTCTAGATCTGAGCCGGCGAGCCAGACCGCCAGCGCGTGTAGGCTCAGATAGCCGCGCGGCGCGATCAGCAGCAAGATGCGCCCCTCCCTGTCTTGCGCCACCACGACCCGGCGTGAGGCGCGACCGTCGTCGCCATCCGCCGGGAATCCCATTTGGCCCCCCGGCTTCACCAGCACCGGGAAGCTCTGAATCGCCTCGCGTAGCGGTTCTGACGCGTCGTAGGGCCACGTGCGCAGCCAGCGCACCGTCACGTCCTCCCCTTCGGTGACGGCAAACATACCGGCGAAGTCATCGTAGCGATAGCCGTGGCTCTGGCGGTCGCTGATGGTGAAGCCGGTCACCACGTTCTCTGAGGTGAAGTACCCGCCAGTCATTACCAACAGTGCGCCGCTGCGCTGCGCCCAAACGCTGATGGGATACGCGACACGGGGTGTGTAGAGGACGCGGAAGACCACCTGCGTGGGATCGAAGCGGGCTACGGTGACACGCTCGATCTGTGCCGTGTCGCCGCTATCCCCCCCGGCTGGTACATCAAGGCTGCGGATCTCCACACCCGGCTGTAGCATCTGCCATCCGGTGTCGGCAGGCACCGGCGTCGGGGTCGGGGCGGGCGTCCAAGTTGGCGGCAGGGGCGGCAGCGTTGCCGTCGGTTCCGGCGCCCATGGTAGCAGCCCAGATCCCGTGCCGCAGCCCGTCGCCGCTAGGATGAGCAGCAGGCCAAGCAGCCGGCAAGCGCATCGACGACGTTCCAGCCCTGTCCAAGCGCCCATGATGCCGAGAAGTATAACAGTTACAAGGGATCAGGCCACTGGTGACAATACAGACGCCTCACGATATCCGAGGCAGTTGATGATCCCTATCGCTGGCTGATGCCGCCGTCCCAGGAATGCTTGGATCATCAGCATCATTAAGGTCGGCGGGGCAGGGCGCCCCGCCGACCTTGATCTGCGACTTCGAACTCAGGGCTGCTTCAGTCATCCGCCGCCCAGGCGATCTCCAGTTCGTGGAGCTTGGCAGCCGTGGGCGTGCCCGTCTCGGTGTCCCATCCCATCATCCCGTAGAAGGTCGTGACGGCTTCGTCTAGAACCTCGGGCATCACGGGCTCCTCAGTCACGGACCCGCTGACGTGGTGGACCTGAACGCGCTCAGGGAGCTTGTCGTCAGCCCGGGTCCAGCCGGAGCGCATATTGAATAGCCGCATCATAGTCAGCTGGCGCTCACTGACCTTCAGGAGCTCCCAGAGATTGGTCTCCCAGCCCGTGATCGCGCGCACAAGCTCGACCTTCTGATCCGTTGTCCACGGTATGAACATGCACATACCTAGCGCGTTGTCCAACCACTTGAGGTTGGTATTGACGGTATAGGCGTGCACCTTCGCCGGTGACAGTTCCGTCGTGGGCACCGGCTCGTAGACGCCCAGGGTCTTCCAGCCCTCGCCGAGAGGGTTGCGAACCAGGCCCTCGTCCCACACGTTGTGCATGTGGTCGGCCCCGGTGGGCGAGACCGCGTAGCCCAAGGCCTGCCCGTGGCGTGAGCGACACTCGTGCATAGGGAAGGGCTGGCCGTGACAGGTCAGGGAGTACTCCTCTGCGCCACCGCCGATCTTGGCAGCAGCTGCGTCGGGGCCTTCAGCCAGCAGATCCCCCAGACCCTCACGGTCGGCGATCATCTGGGTCAAGGCTACCATCGCCCTGCTGTTGCCGAAATGCAGGTCGAGGCCGCCGGTATCGTCGGTGGTCAGGAGACCGTTCTCAAAACACTCCATCGCAAAGGAAACCGCCATGCCGGTCGTGATCGTGTCCAGACCATAGGCATTACAGATCTCATGGGCTTTGGCGACGGCTCGCAGATCGTCGACACCACAGTTGGAACCAAAGGCACCGATGGTCTCGTACTCAGGACCACCATAGACGGCATCGACCGTGTAGTCCTCGTCGTTGACCTCGACGACGCGCTTACAGCGAATGGGACACGCATAGCAGCCGCCGCGATCGATCGTGATCGTATCCCGCAGCGATTCACCGCTGATCGCATCGTGGCCCTCAAACTGACCATCCTGGAAGTTACGCGTGGGCAGCTTGCCCTGCGCGTGGAGGCCGTTGATGCCGCCGGGGGTGCCCAGCTCGTGCATCGACCATGCCATATCCTTCCAATTGGTCACCATGAACTTACCCAGCGCCTGCACACCCTCTTTGTCGGCGACCGGTACAGGGGTCCTGCCGCGAGCGACCACGCACTTGAGATTTTTGGAGCCCATCACGGCGCCCATGCCGGTCCGCCCAGCGGCATGTTTGAGATCGTTGATGACCGCGGCATAGCGGACCATCTTCTCACCCGCGGGACCGATCAGGGCAAAACGGGCGGTCTTCTCACCCAGCTCTTCTTGAACCGCCGTCTGGCAGTCGGCAGTCGTCATCCCCCAGAGGTGATCGGCAGGTCGTAGCTCGGCCTCACCGTCGTGGATCCAGAGGTAAACCGGCGTCTCGGCCTTTCCCTTGAAGATCACGGCGTCAAACCCGGCGCGCCGCATCTCGGCGCCGAAGTAGCCGCCGACATCGGCCTCACCGTAGCCGCCGTTAAGGGGCGACTTGCCGCCGACGGCGCTACGCCCGGAGCCGGCAATGGGGATACCGGTGGTGGTACCACCGGCCATGATCAACAGGTTCTCGGGATCCAGCGCATCGACCTCTGCCGGGACTTCCTTGAGCAGATAGTAGGCGATAAGGCCGGAGCCCCCCAAATAACGACGATAGAAGCGTTCCTCGGGCTCTTCCACCTCGATGGATTGCGTTGTCAGATCAACACGAAGAATCTTCCCAGTATAACCCTGCATGCACATCCTCCCTCCAGAGATCCTCAACCAGATAGGCAAGCTATGAGACCGGTAGCTGACACCGATGTCTCCACACACGGGCTATTGTACCCATTCTGTACCGGCGTCAACCAACTGAAGAACGCAACCTAGACACAGACTGGTCGTGAGGCGTAAGGCGCCCGGTTTCGGTCGGTCAGTCGCGCATGATCAGCGGGAGATACAGGTACAACGGCATCGGCGCGATCGTGTACTCGCGATAGGGCCAGCTCTCTATCTTGCTGGTTATTCTGTTTGTGACGGTGCTAAGGCCGGCACCCGTATCCTGGACCCATTCCTCACACGGACGATCGCGGTACCAAAGCTTGAGCTGCGACTCCTCCCAGCCGCTGATCTGCCAATCGTTGTA
>JAFGNI010000409.1 GCA_016927095.1 Anaerolineae bacterium
GCATAGTCTCCGGTGCAGCGCGGGATAGCCGTGCGAATCGAAGTGCCCTTGCCCATGTTTCGGGGCTGGAAGACGACCGTCGTATCCGGGTAGGTCACCGTCCGCAGCAGGTCCTGTGTGCCGTCCGTCGAGGCGTTGTCGACGACGATGACCTCACGCTCCCATCCCGGCAGGAGCGGCGCGTGGTGCACGCGCTCCAACACCGGCAAGATCGTCTCCCGCTCGTTATAGGCGCAGACGATGATCGAAAGCTTCATCATCACGCGACCTGTCCTGCCGCGCGATTGCCGCCCGGTCGCGAAGACGTAGCCAGACCTCCGCGGACCCGCTCCGCGATGAAGTCCTCGAAGACTTGCAGCATGTAGTCCAGACGCGCATCATCCATGCCCGGATAGACGCCCACAAAGAAGGCGCTCCTGAGCACGCGATCGGTCTCGATCAACGGCGTTGCCACACGATGTTGGATGTGACGATAGCCCGGCTGTTGGAGGATATTTCCGGCAAAGAGGTACCGGGTCTCGACTTTGCGTTCACGCAGATACTCATTGAGTTCGCGACGGCTGAAAGGCGCCTCCTCGCGCACAGCCAGCGTGAAGGCAAACCACGCGGGGTCAGCCTTCGGGCTCCAACGAGGTAGGACAAGGAAGTCCTGATGGGCTGAGAGCCCATCATACAACACCTGGAAGTTGTGCTTCCGCACCGCGACGAAGTCCGGTAGCTTCGCGATCTGCGGAATGCCGATCGCGGCAAGCACATCTGTCATCTTCAGATTGTAGCCGATCTCAGAGAAGTAGTAGCGGTGGTCGTAGGGCTCATCCAAGCCGGGGATCTCCCAGTCGAAGCGGCGACCGCACTCCCCATCTTGTCCGCTCTTGTGCGTACACCAGCAGTCACGCCCCCAATCACGGATGGCGTGCGCAATGTGATAGAGCGTCCCATCGTTCGTGCCGACGGCGCCGCCCTCTCCGGTGGTGATATGGTGGGCGGGGTAGAAGCTGAACGTCGCGAAGTCGCCGAAGGTGCCACAGGGGCGACCGTCATAGGTACTTCCCAGGGCGTCACACGTATCTTCGATGACGTACAAATCGTGCGCTGCGGCAAAGTCCATCACCACGTCCATCTCAACAGGGTTCCCCAGGATGTGCGGGACAAAGACCGCCCGCGTGCGGTCGGAGAGCCCGGCCTCAAGCAGCGTCACATCGATGTTGTAGGTGCCGATATTGCAGTCGATGAAGACGGGCACCAGGTTGTTCTGGACGATGGGCGCTACGGTCGTAGGAAAGGTCGCAGCGGGCGTGATCACCTCATCGCCGGGCCGAAGGCGACGCCGGCGGTCGGGCCGGTCATCGAGCTTCCGAGAACACAACGCGGTCATCGCCACGAGGTTGGCTGAGGAACCGGAGTTCACAGCCAGAAGATGGCGGAGGCCCAACAGGCCGGACAGTTGATCCGTAAAGGTCTCCACCCGCGGTCCATCTGTCAGCCAGAAATCAAGGATGGCGTCGACCGCGCTCTGCAGCTCGCGCTCGTCGAAGACACGACCACCGTAGTTGACGAAGGTCTCGCCAGGCACGAAGGGGGACTCACGGTGCACCAGACGGCTGTAGGCCGCCACCTTATCGAGAATCTCCTGCCTAAGGCGCGCCCGCTCGGTGCCCACGTCCGGTGAAGCGGCGGCGCGGTTGGACGCCTTAGTGTTGGCATCACGCGACATGATCATCCTCCAGACGGTTGTTCACCGCCACAGGTTGCGGCCCGATCTCTGCTGGGGCGGCAGATCCTGCCGGCTGTTGCTCGCCTTTGGCCTGACAGCGCAGCAAAGCGATCGTCGTCCGTAGACCCTCATCCAGGGAGGTCTTCGACTCCCAGCCGGTCAGCAGACGCGTTCGGCGAACATTGGCAGGGATCGCCGGAACCTCGCCGGGCCGGTAGGGTAACGCGCCAGGGAGAATGCGCCCCTGCCCGCCCGCCAGCTCCCAGATGCGCGCCACAACATCGCAAAGGCGGCGTAGTTGGCCGGTCCCCAGATCAAGTACGCGTCCTTCAATGTCGGGAGCGCCGCCTGCCGCGACAAGACCGTCTACCACATCGTCCACAAAGACGAAGTCACGCTGTTGTTCGCCCTTGGTCATACGGAAGTCCTCGCCACGCAGGGCGGCAAGGATCGCTGCCGGGACCAGAGCCCGGGACAGCTGTCCGGGACCGTAGACCTGAAAGGGACGTGCCCAGACAACCGGAGTCCCCCAAGCATTGTAGGCCGCGCGGGCAAAGGCCCAAGCCGCAGCTTTCGACGCACTGTAGGGATTGAAAGGGTCGAGTTCGTCATCGGAACGGCGCGCGCCGTACTCGTAGGAGCTGCCGACCATGACCACGCGTCGCACTAGCGGCGACGTATGTGGCCAAGATGCCGATCTGGCATTCTCTGCCGCACGGACCGCCTCCAGTATATGGATCACGCCGCCGACGTTCACCTGGCAGGCCGCATACATCGAAAGGCCGGGATCTGCCATCCCAATGGCAGCCAGATGAAAGATCGTGATAGGGGCCGGTTCGGCAACGGACCTGGCGCAGGCCGCAAGCGCCTCCACCACAGCTGCCGGATCGGTCACATCGCCAGTGTAAGGGTGAACCCCTTCTGCCAGGTCGTGCGCCTCACCTGGCAGGACCAGCGCTGTGACCTCACAGCCCGCCGCCAACAGCGCTAAAGTCAACCGGCGCCCGATGAAGCCGGTAGCACCGGTTATAAGGACCGGCCCGGAGGGTATCGAGGGATTCACAGGTTCGGAGCTCCGCATAGCCAACGCGACCTAGTCGACATGCGCAGATGCCGGCGGGCGCGGCTCGTCGTGCCCACCACCGCTGTAGGCCAGGCCCAGATAGGCGGCATACCAGGCCATCGTCTCTCCCAGCGCGCGCTCGCGGCTGTAGACAGGTTGCCATCCAATCTCGCTACGGATCTTGATACTATCCAGGTACTGGTCCTTGATCTCATTGCGCACCTCATCCAGCACGACAGGTTCCAGATCTGGATGGGGTGAGAGCGACAAGATCAAACGCGTCATCTCCAAGACACTCATCGGGGCATCTGTACCGCAGTTGTAGGCCTGTCCCCGCACCCCCGGGCGGTCGAGGGCCTGTGCCAGGCTGAGATAGGCGTTCACGGCATCGCGCACGTAGAGGTAATCGCGCAAGAAAGTCCCATCGGAGCGTATGATAGGCCGCTGCCCCTGCAACGCACTGCGGATCGTACCCGGCACCAGGCGATTCCAATTCAGGTCCCCCCCACCATAGAGATTGGCGCACCGCGTGACCGCCACGGGCAGGCCATAGGTCAGCGCATAGCTTTGGCTGATCAAGTCCGCCGCGCTCTTGGAAACATCATAGGGATGTTGGCCCTGCAGCGACATATCCTCTGTGTAGGGCAGGACAGGCTGTGTGCCATAGGCCTTGTCGCTCGAAGCTACGACGATGCGTGTCACCGTCGGGGATCTTCGCGCCGCCTCAAGCGTCACCCACGTTCCACGGATATTCGATTCGAAGGTGGACAGCGGCGCACGATTGGCAATGCCCACAATCGTCTGGGCCGCCAGGTGGAATACCGCATCGACTTCGTACTCATTGATCGCGCGCTCGATCAGGGCATAGTCGGTCACATCGCCCCGGACGACGCGAATACGTTCAATATCGCGCGAACGGGCTAGCTGGGATTGCGGCACGTCATCGCGAATGAGCCCGACCACCAGAGCACCCGCCGAAATCAGGGTCTCGACGAGCCACGAGCCCAACAAGCCGGTGCAACCCGTCACGAGGACGGGCCGCTCATACCAGAAAGAGAGATCAGCTGAGTAAGGAGACCTTGGCAACAACTCCTCCCAGGCGGCGAGGTCTACCGCCGCGTGTTCTCATACCCAACACCACCAGCGCTCACCAGCTCTTCCAGGGCGCGGTGGTCTCCCAGAGCGTGTTGAGCTCCTGAGCCTCTTTGAAAGTATCCATCGCTCGCCAGAAGCCTTGATGCCGGTAGATGCCCAGTTGCCCTGCGCTTGCAAGCTCTCGGAGGGGTTCGTGCTCCAGCACAAGCTCGTCATCGCCCTGTAGATAGGCGAGCGCCTCACGCTCAAAGACCATGAACCCCCCGTTGATCAACGCATCGACCAACGGCTTCTCCTGAAAGCCGGTCACATGCCCAAACCCGTCGGTCTCCATCAGACCGAAACGCGTGAAAGTCTTGACGCCTGTGACGGTAGCCAGAAGCCCGCTCTGCCTATGGTGCGCGAGCAGGTCCCCGAGATCGATGTCTGCCAAGCCATCGGCATAGGTGACGAAGAACCGGTCCTGCGTCACATACCTGGCTGCCTTGCGAACTCGGGCGCCCGTCATCGTCTCTAGGCCGGTCTCCGCAAAGGTGATCCGCCACCCCACGATATCGTTGGGCGTGAGAAACCGCTCGGTGCCATTGCCGAACTCGAGGACAAAGTCCCGGCTCCGCCAATCATACTCTAGGAAATAGCGCTTGATCGCGTCGCCGCCATACCCCAAAGCCAGGACGAAATCCCGAAAGCCCTGAGCCGCGAAGATCTTCATGACATGCCAGAGCACCGGGCGCTCCCCCACCTCGACCAGCGGTTTGGGGACGGTCTGTTCCCCCATACGCGTGCCTTTGCCGCCGCAGAGGATGATCACCGGCAC
>JAFGNI010000410.1 GCA_016927095.1 Anaerolineae bacterium
ACGGGCACAATCCCGTCGGAGTTTGAAGCGTGGAAAGCCGAGGCCTACCCCAAGGTCCTGGCCACCCTAGGCGATTTCCCGCCCCGCATCGACCCCAACCCGCAGCTGCTCGCCGAGTGGGAGTATCACGACCTGATCCGCCAGCGCTGGATCATCGACGTGCAACCCTATCTCTCGGCGACGATGCTGGTTAACATCCCCAAGGGCCTGGGAGCCGGCGAAAAACGGCCCGCCATCCTCTGCTGCCATGGCCACGGTCCGTACGGCAAGGAGCCGGTGATGGGCAACGACACCAGCCCGGGTCTGCGGCAAGCGATTGACGACCACCGGTACAATTACGGCGAGGTGCTGGCGCAGAAAGGATACATCACCTACGCCATCGACTGGATCGGCTTCGGCGAGCGCAACGACAGCCAGAAACCCAACCACCTAGCCGTCGCGGGATCTCGGGATTGGTGCAACCTCTACTACCTGCACGCCACGATGTTTGGCATGACGTCGCTCTCGATCAACGTCGCCCACGGCAAGGTCGCCACCGATGTAGTGAGCAGCTTCGCCAGCGTTGACCCGGAGCGCTTGGGCGTCATGGGCCTCAGCGGCGGCGGGACGATGACCTTGTGGATGGCGCTCTGCGACGAGCGCTTCAGAGCCGCCGAGATTATCTGCTACAGCGACCTCTGGTGGGCCTTCGGGATGCGCGACATCAACTACTGCGGGATGCAGGTCGCGCCGGGGCTCTTCAAGCTGGTGGATTTGCCTGACCTACAGGGCCTGCTGGCGCCGCGCCCGCTGCTTGTCGACATCGGCGCCAACGACACCTGCTTCAAGGTCGATACGGCGATGCAGTGCTACCGGCAGGTGGAGAGGATCTACGCGGCTGCCGGGGCCTCGGATCGTCTGGAACTCGACCTCCATCCCGGCGAGCACGGCTGGGGCGGGAACAAGTCGGAGGCGTTCTTTGGCCGGCATCTAGCCTAAGGAAAACAGTGTGTGGTTCCACGTCCTTCTCAAACATTCCTTCAGACGAATACTGTCACGTGGAAGATCTCAGAGCCCTCTTCCAGTCGCAAGTTCCTCGGTGGTGCCGTCCGGCCCGGCGCGCATCGTGCCTCCCCGCACGCGCCTTCGTAGCCGGGCCAGCAGAAGGGCGCCCGTGAGTGTGGCAAACGCCGCCAACGCGAAGGTCGCCGGGTAGCCCACGAAAGACCCGGGCAAGAGCGCGTTCAGGCCATCGATGAGGGGACCGCCCAGCCGGCTTGCGGCGCCGGCGCCCGCCGTCGCGAGGTTGGACAGGCCCAGGTACTTACCGCCCTCATCCTGGGGGATCAGGTCCGTCGCCAGCGCCCAGTTGACGCTGAGAAAGACCCCGGTCGCCATCCCGATCAGTGCCCCAACGACGTAGAGCATGGTGACGTCACGGACCAGCACCAGCAGGAAAAGCCCTACCGCGGCAGCGATACCGGCGGCGATGTTCAGAGGCCAGCGGCCCAGCCGGTCAGAGAGCCACCCCGCCGGAAAGACCAACAACGTGAGGGCAACGCCGATGGCAGCCATCAGGTTGCCGGTGACCGCCGCCGGAGACGGCAGGCCCAGCCAGTCACGGATGTAGTACTGCGCAAAGCTCTGCACAACGTAGATGCCCAGCAGGATTAGGAAGCGCGAGACCAGCAGGCGCGTGTAGGCGGGATACGCAGCCAGGGCCTCGCGCAGCTTGCCGGATGGGCCGCTCAACGGTACATCTTTCGCCGCGCTCAGCGGTTCGGGCGTCGCGACGACGGTGAGAAGCGTGCTCAACAAGAGCACGATGGCGACGATGAGGAGGGCGAGACCGGGATTGCCCGCAGCCATCAACTGCCCTGCCACCAGCGAGGTCACCACAAGCCCACCCATATCAAAGAGGTTCTTAAGACCCGATGCCAAGCCGCGATGTGCCGCCGGGACCATGTCGGGAATCAGGCCCTGTGCAGGGCCGTGCGCGGTGTTGGAGGCGAGCTGCAGGAGGATATAGGTCAGCGCCAAGGCCGCCAAGTTCTGCGCTCGGGCCATCAGGAGGAGACAGACGATGCTGATCACCGTGCCCCCCACCATCCACGGGCGCCGGCGCCCCCAGCGCGTGGTCGTCCGGTCGCTCATTGCACCGGCGATGGGTTGCACGATCATCGCCAACACCAGTCCGGCGAAGGTCAGCGCCCCGAGGGTCGTGTTCTTCAGGCTCTCCGGCACGAAATCCAACAACACCGCAGGTAGAACGATGGGATGGAGGGCATTCCAGAGAACGGCCAATCCGAACCAGTAGACGTTCATCGTGACATAGGTAGACGCGCGCAATCGCATCGATTTCCCTCCCCTGGCAACGGGTGTACGATCCACTGCATGGTAAGGCCAACCCGCGCAAACACGCAAGTCATCCGGCGGTCATCGCGTGCCCTCAACCCCGGGGACGGTGGCGAGGTGGCCCACTACCGGCTACCCCGGCGGCTGGTCGCGGCGCTGGCCCAGGCGGCGCTAGCAGGCGAGCAGCGATCCTTCGCCGATGATGCGGTGGCAGCGTGCGTGGGCATCGACCCACCGGCAGCGTGGGTTGGCACAGAGCATATCCCGCCGGCAGGTGCCTGTTTGGTGGTGTGCAACCATTACACCCGGCCCGGCCTCGGCGCCTGGTGGATCGCCCTCAGCATCAGCGCCGCCATCGCCGCGCACCGTGAGCCGGGCGCGCCCGCCTCGGTCCACTGGGTGATGACCGCTGCGTGGCGCTACCCGAAAGGTGACTGGCGACGCGAGGTGATCACGCCCGCGACGCGCTGGGCCTTTGCGCGCGCGGCCCGTGTCTACGAGTTTGTGCTGATGCCGCCGATGCCGCCCGATCCGGATGAGGTCGCCGACCGTGCCGCTGCCGTCCTGCAGACGCTTCGCCTGGCGCGCCGGTTGGTCGCCGAAGGCGGTCTGCTGGGCTTGGCACCCGAAGGACGGGACACGCATGAGCGCTTGGGAACGCCACCACCGGGGGTCGGCACGTTCATCGGGCAGCTTGTTATGGTGGGGATGCCGGTGCTGCCGGTAGGCGTCTCGGAGGTCGCAGGACGTCTGAGGGTGAGCTTCGGCCCTTCCTTCAGACCGGAGGTTCCCTCAGGCCGGGGGCGGAACCGGAGAGCCGTTGACGGCATCGTCATCGAACGGGTGATGGCTGCCATCGCGCAGCAAATCCCCGACTAGGCTGTCGTAGCCGGCTCCACCGCCCCCACCCGTTCCCGGCGCAACAGACTGTAGGCGACCAGCAGCTGGGCGCCGAGCCCCACGGCGAGCACCACCGCCAGGCGCCAATAGGAGGGGCCAAAGGGCGTGCCGGCCCGGTGCAAAAGCCGAGAGAGCGGCGAAGCGATCAGAAAACAGATGCCGACGAAGGTCTCGTTCAACGCCACGCGCCGGACGGCCTTCTCCTCATCGAGCATCGAGTGGTAGGCCATGTGGCTCCACATCCCGCCCAGGTAGGTGCCGTAGAGCAGCCCGCCCAGGGCCAGCAGGACAGGCGTGGAAACGGTGCCAAAGAGGGCCAGCGCTAGGAGGGCCAGGCTACCCAGCCCCGTGAGCCAGAGCGGCTTGTGATGCCAGCCCTTGACCGAGACAAGCGCTAGCGCCGAAAAGGCCTGCGCTGTGGCAAAGGCAAACTCCACCATCCCGCGCACCGTGTCTGAGACACCCATCTGCACGGCTTGGACAGGCCAGTAGATGACAATGACATTGTACCCGGTCCAGCCTGCTAGAAGCCCTACCCAGGCTGCCACCACCAAGCTGGGCCGGTCATTATGGGCCGGTGCCGGTCGCGCCGCGCCCTCCTGCGCCACGTCTTCCACGGGACGGAAGAGATAGAGCACCATTCCCATCATCGCCGAGATGAGCGCAGCCAAGTAGTAGATCTGCGGCCAAGTGCTGACCGTCTTGAGAAGCGACGAGACAAAGGGCCCCACGGCGTAGCCGATTGACCAGGAGAAGGTAAAGTGCCCCACCGTCGAAGCCAGCGGTCGGGCATCGCGATTGGAGATATCCAGCATATAGATCTGGAAGGCGTTGAAGTAGAGGCTGACCACCAGCGGGAAGAGAGTATAGAGCGCCTGAACCAACAGCAGCGCCTGGACGTTGGCGAGCAGCAGGCAGATCAGGACGATGCTCGCCAGCGCGCCGAGCATCTCGACCTTGGCGCGCTTGGGCGTCACGATCTTGGCCATCAGCAGGCTGGCGACCACATAGCCAAAGCCGTAACAGAGCACGATCGAGCCCACCGTCGCCTCGTCATAGCCCCGGCTGGCCAACGAGTGCCGGCCGACGAAGAGCACCAATCCCACCACCAGGTCCGCCAACAGCGGAAACCCATTCATCACCACGCGTTTGAGCATCCCACCCTCTCCACGAATATCACGCACGATATGAGACAGCGCCAATAACGGCCCAACACCCTCAAGATCAAACGCTGCTATTCTATACGACCTTCACGGTGTGACGAATCC
>JAFGNI010000411.1 GCA_016927095.1 Anaerolineae bacterium
AGGGAGGAGCTATGGAGAAGAAAACGTTTCGCGCGCCGGTAGAGCTGAAGGCGGACGGGGAGGAAGGGACCTTCCGGTCGGTCTTCGCGCAGTTCAACGTGATCGACCACGACGGCGACGTGACCGAGCCGGGGGCATTCCGCGACGGCCAGGAGGTCGTCGTCGAGGGCTGGAACCACGATTATGGGCTGCCACCCGGGAAGGGGGTGATCCATGCCAACGATAAAGAGGCGTGGGTGGACGGCCGCTTCTTCTTGGACACAACGCCGGGCAAGGATCACTATCTGACGCTGAAGAACTTGGAGGGCCTGGAGGAATGGTCTTACACCTTCTCGATCGAGGCTGCGGAGAGCGGGGAGGTCGACGGCGAGCGGGTGCGCATCCTCAAGGGATTGGACGTATGGGGTGTGGCGCCGGTGACGCGCGGGGCCGGGATCGGCACGCGGACGCTGGCGCTGAAAGGCGCCGGGCTGACGGATGAGGAGTTCCGGCGGCTGAAGGCGCTGTTGGACACGGACCCTGATGCAGGGAGTACCTCAGAGGACGGTGAAGGCGAGGCCGGCGGGGATGATCAACCCGACGGTAAGCCGAGCGGCGTATCTCCGAGTGTGGTGTTGACAGAGATTGAGATCATCAACTTGGAGGGGTGAGATGGATATGCAAGAGAAGCTGAAGGGATTGCTGACGCAGGCGCGCGATATCGCCGCGAAGGCAGAGGACGAGGGGCGGGACTTCACCGCAGACGAGCGGCAGAAGGTCGCGAACCTCATGGAAGAGGCGAAGGGCGTCAAGGAGAAGATCAAGCAGGCTGCGGCCGACGCGGATCTCCGCAAGCAGATCGACGCCTGGAGCGAGGAGTTCAAAGGGGCAAGCCAGGGCCGCGAGGATCCTGGGAAGCCCGGCGTGCTGGGCTCGCTGGGGCAGCAATTCGTGGAGAGCCCGGCCTTCAAGGCGTGGATGAGCCAGGTGGCACCGAACGGACGGATTCCGGACGGGGCCCGCGGGCTGATCTCGCCACCGGTGGAGTTCAAGACCTTGCTGGGTCGCAAGGACTTGGTGACCGGCGAGAGCGACACCAGCGCCGGGGCGTTCGTGCAGACGGACTATACCGGGATCTACGAGCCGCTGGGGCGGTATCCGGTCAACGTGCTCGGCCTGGTGAACCGCCGGCAGACCGGCTCCGATCTGGTGGAGTTCGTGCGGCAGACGAGCGTCGTGCAGCAAGCCACGCCGGTGGCGGAGGCCAACGTCACGGATTCGGACAGCACGACCACGGGCGCTGTGGCCGGCACCAAGCCCGAGGGCGCGACCGCCTTCGAGAAGGTCCAGGAAGCGGTCAAGACGATCGCGGTCTGGATCCCGGCGACGAAGCGCGCGCTGAGCGATGCGGCCCAGATCCGGGGCATCATCGACCAGGAGCTGCGGGACGACCTGAATGAGGAGTTGGAGGACCAGATCATCAACGGGGACGGGGTCGGCGAGAACTTCACCGGCATCCTGAACACAGCCGGCATCCTGCTGCAGGCATGGACCGTCGACGCGCTGACCACAATCCGCGCGGCACGGGCCTCGCTGCAGGTGAACGGACACGCCTATCCAACGGCGCTGGTCCTGCACCCATACGATGCAGCGGCCCTCGACTTGCTGACTGACGACACCGGACGGTACTACTTCGGTGGACCGGTCAACGGTCAGGCAGGGACGGTCTGGCGCGTGCCGGTCGTGGAGAGCGAATCGATCGCCCAAGGCCAGGGGCTGATGGGCGACTTCCGCAAGGCGGTGATCTTCGACCGCGAGCAGGCGAACATCCAGGTGAGCGACAGCCACGCGGACTTCTTCATCCGCAACATGGTCGCGATCCTGGCCGAGATGCGCGCGGCCTTCGGCGTGATTCGCCCGACGGCGTTCATCACGCTGGATGTGGAGAGCGGGAGCTAGCCGGCAGGAGTAGGGAGTAAGGAGTAGGGCATGGCGCTGCGGGTCAACGTTGTCTGCAGGAACATGAATGACGATCGGGTGATCCCGCGATTCTCGCGGTATCTCCGGGATGTCAACGGATGGACGTTGACCGCAGCGCCGCAGCCCGATGCGGATGTGGTGTACCTGAGCGGGTACTTCGAGGCACAGATCTGCAAGCGATGGCCGGATGTGCCGGTGATGGCTTACTTCACGCACTACGAGACGGACCCGCCGGGGAATGCGAAGGCCAAGCTGTTCGACGAGGTCGCGGGCAAGGTGGATATGCGCATCGCAACGGCGGGGATGTATGCGCAGTATCTGGCCCAGCACGGGCCGACGATGCAGGTGCATCCGCCGGTGGAGCGGGACCGGTTTGTGATCCCGAAACGCAAGGGCGGACGCCGGTTGACGGCAGGGTTCAGCGGGTACACGTACCGAAACGGGCGGAAGGGCGAGGACCTGGCCGCGGAGCTGGTGCGGTCGGAGGTCGGAAGAAAAGTGGAGTGGCGGGCCTCTGGGAGGGGCTGGCCGGTGCGTACAGAGCGGCTTTCCTGGCGGGATATGCCCGGATTTGTCCAGAGCTTGGACATCTACGTCTGCACGGCGCTCGTGGAGGGGGTCCCCATGCCCCCGTTGGAGGCGCTGAGCTGCGGCGCGAGCATCGTGATCCCCAGGGGCGTCGGTCTGCTCGACGAGCTCCCCAAGATGCCGGGCATTGTACGCTACGAATGCGGCAATGCCGGATCGTTGATCGGCGCGCTGGCCTATGCTGTGGAGGAACGGCCCGACGTCGACCGCGAGGCGCTGCGGGCGGTGACGGCGCCCTATAGTATCCAGAATTGGTGTGCGGAACATGTGGAGGCTGTCGCCAGAATGACAGAATCAGAAAATGAGCGAATGGGCGGCATGGAAGAGGACGGAGACGAGATGAGTCGACATAGCCAGCCGGCTAAGCATGCCAAGCGTCCCGATCCGGTGGATCGGGGGACCGGGTCGACGCGGGGGCTCTTCTGCGTGGCCTTCGGCGATCCGGCGCGCGGGTGCGCGTTGGAGATGATGCGGACGGTGAAGAAGCACATGCCCGGCATCCCGATCGCGCTGTGCAGCGATCGCAAGATCGGGCCGGAGGACGTGCTGATCGTCGAGCCTGACAGCGACATCGGCGGCCGCCGGGCGAAGCTGAAGGCGTATGAGCTGGCGCCGGCGGAGTGGGAGAGCGTGCTCTACCTGGACGCCGACACGGAGGTCGTCGCCGACGTCTCCTTCTTCTTCGAGCTGATCGAGGACGGTTGGGAGTTCGTGATCTGCAAAGACCCGCATTTGATGGACACGATGCACGCCTTCCGCCGGCACAACAATCTGCCAGAACTGGCCGAGACCGAGAAGGCGGTCTACACGCTGCACACGCTGCAGTACAACGGCGGGGTGTGGGCCTTCGGGCGCAATGCGCGCATCAAGCGCTTCTTCGAGCGGTGGCTGGCCGAGTGGGAGACGTACGCAGGGCGGGACCAGGGCGCGCTGATCCGGGCGATGTACACCGAGCCGCTGAGGGTGTATCTGCTCGGCAATGAGTGGAACACCTTCCCGAAATATACGAAGGGGATCACGACGGCGGGGATCTACCACTATCCGGGCAAGGCGCGCCGGTGGAAGGGCGCGATTCCGGGGCGGATTGACAGCGAAGCGGCGTGGAATGCGGTACGGAAGTTCGAGAGGACGCAGGGCCAGTGAAGATCATCGAAAACGACCCTACGCAAGACATGGCACAGCCGGGAGTGATCGTTTCGGCGATCAGGGCCGGAGGCACGTTTCTGTCCCACTGCCTGAGCAACCATCCGCACGTCTACTGTGACCGCGGCGAGCCTCTGCACCACAGAAGCGCGTGGTGTTCTCTGTTCGAGGGGGACCGGCGGGCGCTGCTGCGCGTGCTGCTTAACCAGACGGGCTACCGGGTGAGCATGTGCAAACTGACCTACGTTCAGGCATTTCACCGGGACATCTGGCCGGAGCTCCAGGAACTACAGCCGCGCGTGATATGGCTGCGGCGCGAGAACGTCATCCGGCAGGCGGTGAGCGTGGCGATCAACCAGCGGGCCCGTGCCGGTCAGCTCGATCGACCGCAACACACGTTTGAGGCGCAGACGGTACCGGTCGCGATCGAGATCGGGGCTGGTGAGTTTCTGCGCTACGTGGACGGCCTCGTGCGCCGGAATGTGGCCGCGCAGGGCAAGCTGCGGCTGATGTCGAATGTCCTCGTGCTCTCGTATGAGGAGATCACGGCTAACCCGACGCACCTGTATATGGCCCAGGGACTGAACCCCGACGCGGCGGATCGTATTTGTGAGTTTTTGGGCGTGCCGTTCGCCCTGATGCCGGCAGATCTGGCGCGGGTCAACCCGTGGCCGTTGAGTGAATTGCTGACCAATTGGCACGAGATTCGACAGGCAATCGGGGAGAGCCAATATGCCGCTTTGGCAGAGAAGGAGCTGCATTGGACAAGCTAAGCGTGCTGAATATCGGCGCGGGGAATGACATCCGCCAGGGCGCGTTGAATCACGACCTGACCCGGCATCGCCCGGAGATCGACGTGGCGCACGATCTAAACGTGCTGCCATGGCCATGGGACGATGCGACGTTCGACGTGATCGTCGCGCGGGCCGTGTTAGAGCATCTACGGCTGAATCTGTTGGAGAGCGTGGGTGAGTGCTGGCGCATCCTACGACCAGGCGGCAAGCTGGTGATGAAGTTGCCGTATTGGCAGCACCGTCACAGCTATATCGACCCCACTCACTACTGGCAGTTTGACCTGGACACACCGAAGATCTTCGACCCAGAAACACAGTACGGTCGCGCGTATTCGTTCTACACCGATCGTAAGTGGCGGATCATCAAGGGGCCGTCCTTGAACCGGGCAAAGAGCTCGCTTCTGGTAACGATGGAGGTGCGCAAGTGAACAAGGCCGGCGTGGTGCTGCTGGGCGAGGACCAGACGATCGCGGCCAAGGCGCGCAACGCGAAGCTGGGGCTAAAGGTCTGCGAGTGGTGTGCCCCACCCTTTGCGAAGACGCTCTATGTGGCGGCGGGGACGCAAGTGCCGTGGGACCTCCTGCCGGCGGCATGGCACTTCCTGGAGCGATGGGACGCGGCGGTGCCGCTGTGGCGCTACGGGGTCAACGCCTGCGACGTGGGCTCGAAGGAAGAACGGAAGCGGACGCAGGCCATCGTGCGGGACCTGCGGGTGCTGTTGCACAGCCACGAGCTGCTTTTTGTGAGGAACAATAACGCGGGGCATGCCCTGATCGATGCGTTCCTCGAGGAGCTCGAGGGCAGCGATGAGCCGCGGCTGGCGTTCCTGCGGGCATTCTACCGGGTGAAGCCGCGGTTGTGCGTGCTGCCGCGGTCATGGTTAGCGGAGATCCACCAGCGCAGTATCCAAGACGCGCGATCGCGCCGGGTGCGCAGCGCGGACCGGGCGGGGGTGCCGTTGGTGCAGGTGGAGATATCGCCGGGGAGCTACGTGCAGTGCTACAAGGGCGACGAAGACAAAGTGCGGGAGATGCATCAGCGAGGGCGACGTGGCGGACGGCGGTAAGCGGCGGAAGGGCCCCGAGGACAAGATGCGGCGGCCCGACTCGGACAAACGCCGGGATACCGAGGATGCTGATGTGAAGACGGCCAAGAAGGAGATGCGGGATGGCTGACTTTTGCACCGTAGCGGATGTGGCGAACTTTCTGCAGATTGAGATCGCGGCCGATGATGCGAGCTGCCTGCGGGCGATCGCGGAGGCGACGGCGGCGATCAAGAACCACTGCCACCAGGAGATCGAGCTGGTGAGCAATGAGACGATCACGCTGGACTGCGCGGGCGGGACGAAGCTCTTCCTGCCTGAGTTGCCGGTGCAGAGCGTGGCGGAGGTCGTGGAGGATGATGAGATCCTGACGGTCGATGATGACTACAAGCTGGGCCAGTGGGGGATCCTGCACCGGGTCGATGATGAGTGGGCCAGCGGCATCCAAATCATTGAGATCACCTACACCCACGGCTACGCCACGCCACTGCCTGATGATGTGGTCTCCGTGTGCGTGCGCGCAGCGAGCCGGGCCTATCAGATGGGGCTCAAGACGGCAGCGACGGACGGGATTGCCGGCATTCAGAGCCTGAGCCTGGGGGACTACGCCATCACATACTCGGCGGAGGCCACGGGCGGCGCCGGCGAGGGGACGATGGGGGCGAGCGGGGCGCGGATGCTGCTGATGAGCGAGAAGGACATGCTGAATAAGTATCGGTACGTGGCACAGTGAGGAACGTTTGAACGTTTACACGTTGGAACGTTGGAACGTTTGAACGTTACTACGGAGACGAGATGACAGCGTTTACCAGCCTGCTGATTGATACGATCACGATCTGGATGCCTGTGCGCGTGAACGATGGGCAGGGCGGGTTTGCGCTGAGCTACGCCAACGCAGGGACGGTAGAGGGGCGAATCCGGCCGGCGAGCAGCAGCGAGCGGACGGTGGCGATGAGCGAGGAGCGGCAGATCACGCACGTGCTCTATACGGAGACGCTGCTGACCTCGGGGGGGTCGGAGTTCGGACGGGGCTCTCTCGCCGTGGTTGGCGACCTGATCGTCGAGATCCAGGGCGTGCGGAATCCGTCGAATATGGCGCATCACTATGAGATCGATTGCCTGGAGCGGCAGCAGGAGATCGGGATGGAGTTGGGATCGTGATGGGGCGTTGGAACGTTACGGCCCCGGAAGTGTGCAGCCATGGGTAGGAGCGGGGTGAGTGAGTGGCGGCAGCGGGAAGTGGTCGAGGCCGTGAAGGCGTATGTCACGGACGGGATGGAGACGGCGGCTAAGGTGATCGAGGAAGACGCACGGAAGAATCTGCTGCGGGTGCGGGAGCCGGAGTTCGGTGTGGGCTACCGGCGGGTGTTGGCGCTGTACCGGCTGACGTCGCTGGTGAAGGCTGCCGGGATGGTGATCGAGGCACAGATCGGGATTCCGCGCGGCGAAAAGGGCGGCGACTACGGATTCTGGATCGAGACCGGGAGCAAGACGGCCGGGGCGCATCCGTGGTTGAGGCCGGCGCTGGCGAAGAATCTGAGGAATATCGTGGGGTTGTTGGGGAGATGAACGTTGAAACGTTTGAACGTTTGAACGTTTGAACGTTGGAGAGAGAGACTTGATCACAAAGGCGATCTACGACAGGCTGAGCTCGGATGGGACACTGACGGCGTTCCTCAACAGTTACGAGGGAGAAGTGGGGATCTTTACTACGGATCCGGCGCCGGATGATGCGGCGCTGCCGTATGTGGTGACGGCGGGGGAGGTCGCGCAGCAGCCGCGGGACACGAAGACGACGCGGGGCCGGGAAGTGTGGCGGGACGTGCGCTGCTATGCCTCGCCGGGAGGCAGCGCGGAGACGGTCGAGGCCATCGCCGAGCGGGTGCGAACGCTGTTGCACCGGCAGGCGCTGGAGATCGATGGATTTGTGTGGGTGTGGGCGGAATGCTCCGGGCCGATCGTGGCAGATGAGCAGGACGCCTACTGTCGGATTGTGACGGTGAGGATGGTCGTCGAAGAGTTGTAACGTTTGAACGTTGGAACGTTAGTCCAGATCAGAGGCACTGAGGAGAGAGAGTTATGGCGATGAATGGGTCTGACATTCTGTTGTTGGTGAACACGGGCACGCCGACGGTCCCGGTCTATGAGGCGGTGGGGTCGCAGCGCGACGTGACATTCGAGGAGGCCACGGAGGAGATCGACGTTTCCTCGAAGGACTCCCGGGCCAAGCGGGTGCTGCCGGGGCGCTACAGCGCCAGCCTGAACCTCGACGCGCTGTACGTCGAAACCGACGCCGGCTATCTGGCACTCCGCGACGCGATGCGAGACGGCGAGCTAATCCTGGTGGCGCGGCAGAACGACGGCGTCACCGAGGAGACGGCCGACGCGCTGATCACGTCGATGAGCGAGAGCTTCCCCGACCAGGGCGAGGGCACAATCTCGATCAGC
>JAFGNI010000412.1 GCA_016927095.1 Anaerolineae bacterium
AGAACCGAGTTGATCATCCCGGACTCGAAATCGAAGAAGCCATAGAGCAGCATCGCCACCACCGTCCAGGACATAAAGAACGGCAAGTACATAATTGACTGCGTCAGCTTCTTGAAGATCGGATGGGCCAGCTCATTGAGCATCAGGGCCATACCTACGGAAAAGATCGTCGTCGCGATCAGAAAAAGCACATTAAGAGAGATCGTGTTTCGAACAATACGCCATAGAACGGGCGACCCGAAGAGCAAACGGAAGTTATCCAACCCGACCCATGGACTCAGGAACCCCGTGTCAGCTCGGAAGTCCTCAAACGCCACCACAATGCCGAACATCGGGATGTACTTGAGCAGGAAGATGAGGACAATGCCCGGCAGCGCGAGGAAGATGATCAGCCGGTTAATATAGATGTTTCGCAGAAACGTCGCGACGCCACTTCGCTTGCGCCGCACAGCCCCTGCACCTGCAAATTGGCTTGGTTTTGGTTCTGTGAGTTCAATCATAGGGTGCATCACCTTTGGATTAGGCTGAACGGACTGAAGGATGCGGAGGTAACAGACAACCAGGGTGAATCGTGTGAGTTGAACCCCACCTTTCTGTCAAGTATAATGCATCGCGACACCTCCTTGGTATGGAAATGGGCCAATCACAGGACACGCGGCGGACATGACAGAACAAGCCGGCGACGCTCGCAGTGATCGAGACGATCGTTTCGAGGAAGTGCTGCACCACGCGCTGCAGCATCTCTACGATCCTACCGAGCTGCGGAAGAATAGCCTGCTGTCGTTGCTCGGCATAGAGGCGGGTCCTAGCCCTCTAACACAGGTGCGCCGGGCCTTGGCCGATGCCATCGAGTCCCTGAAGCCCGAGAGCCACGTGCCCGCTGACGCCCACGCCTGGCGAGTTTACAACATACTGACTTACCGGTATGTGGAGCGGTTGAGTCAAAAGGAGACCGCCGCCGATCTCGCCCTGAGCGTACGCCAGCTGCGGAGAGATGAGCATGCCGCGATCCGCGTCTTGGCCCATACACTCAAACACCGGTATGAGGTCGCCGCAGCATCCGTTAAGGCCACTAGCGCGCTCGAGCGCAGCGAAGGGCAGCGAAGGGCACAGACGGCTCGAGACAGCGAACTCGCCTGGCTCCAACAGACCTTTCCCAGCGAGACCGTGGACATCCAGGTGCTACTTGAGTCGGTGCTCAACACGGCTGCCCCCCTAATCCAGGCATCTCGCGTAACGATCGATCTCGACGTGCCTCCCGAGGTACCGCCGGTTATTGGACAGCTGGCTACGGTGCGCCAAGCCTTACTGAACGTGCTCTCGGTGGCCGTGCCAGCGGCGGCCGAGGGCAAAGGCACGATCCGGGTCAGCACCAACGACAAAGAAACCTCGCTCTACCTCTGCTTTTGGCGTCAAGATGGCTCGCTTGTGCCACTCGATGCCCAGATGCTCGAGAATCTGGCCGTTAGCCGGGACCTGATTGAGCTCGGCAGCGGCACGCTGGCACCCCCGTCGGGAAACCAAGGATGCAGCGTGACGCTGATCTTGCCAAATGCAGTCACGCGGCAGATCGCGGTCTTGGTCCTGGATGACAATGTCGACACACTTCAGTTGTTCGATCGTTATCTGGCCACCACTCGCTTCAGACCGATCTGCATCTCAGATCCGGCCAAGGCCCTAGCAGCAGCGACGGAACGCCACCCAAAGGCGATTGTGCTCGACGTGATGCTGCCGGGTATCGACGGCTGGGAACTCCTGGGCCGCTTCCGGGAACACCCTCAGACTCAGGATACGCCCGTCGCCGTATGCACCATCCTGCCTCAGGAAAAACTAGCGCTGGCCCTCGGCGCCGCGGCCTTCCTGCAAAAACCCTTCACCCGCGAGGCGCTCCTCTCATTGCTGACGGCCTTGACGTCGCCGGCAAACGGCCGCGGCTAGCTTATCTCCCCATCTCCATCCCCAGCATCGGTCCCCTGTGAGGATGCAACACCGGATGACGACGCTAGGGACCATGCCCTAGCAGAAGCAGGGGCGTCCACAACCGGACGGGACGCATCGGCGGGATCCTGCGCGCCGGGCGCCAGCATCGCGGTGTACATCTTCACACTCGTGAGGATCTGGTTCACGGACAACCCCCCTGCAGACGCGACTGCCAGCGCATTGCTGACAATCGGGTGTCCTAGCGGATCCCGCGCAGAGATTAGAATCACCGGCACGTCTTCCCAGTCCGAACCAACGCGGATACGGAGGAACTCAAATCCATCCATCTCCGGCATCATAAGGTCGAGCAAAATGACGTCCGGCCGGTCGCCCTGCAGGAGCCGCAGGGCTTCGCGACCATTGCGCGCGCGGAGGACACGATAGGACCGATCCGGTGAGGAAAGCATCCGGCGAAAGAGCATGAGAGCCTCACGCTCGTCGTCGATGATCAGTACGGTCTTCACGGGCTGCGGTAGACCATCGAGTGCGGCCAACAGCGCATCCCTTGAGATGGGCTTGACCAAGTAGCCGGTAACCCCCAGCCCGTCAACCGTCTGCTCAACACCTGGTACCGAGCAGATGATCACCGGTACACCATACGGTAACGCCGACGCTGCCTGAAGATGGGTCAGCGCCGTGCCCACGTCCAGGTCATTGATCAGCAACGCCTGACTAGGCGTGTCGGCTAACGTCTGCAATGCTTCAGACACAGAGGCAGCTGAGACGAAGTCGATACCCTCGAGGTGGCGCGCCAGGAGCCGACGCAGCGACTGGCCTTGTTCGACGACTACCCACCGCGGTCTGACCTGGACCTGAGGCAGGCGCAGCGGACGATGGCGGGGCTCATAGGGATTATAGGGATCCACCCACCGCATATAGCTATCATCGAGAGCAGCAGGCGGGTGGAAGGGCAGGCTGAAGTAGAAGGTTGTGCCTTTGCCCTCTTGGCTCTCCACCCACATCTCTCCACCGTGCAGTTCGACGAAGCTCTTGCTGATACTCAGGCCGAGGCCCGTCCCCCCAAAGCGGCGGCGAATCGTGGCGTCCAACTGCTCAAAGGGACGGAAGAGGCGGGCCTGCTGTCCCTCTGAGATGCCTGGGCCGGTGTCAGCGACGCCGACGACAAGGCGCTCGTCCTCTCGCACCACCCGAACCCGCACGCCACCGATCTCGGTAAAGCGCCCGGCATTCGACAGCAGATTGAGCATCACCTCGCGAATACGAACGCGATCGCAGAAGACGAGGGGGAGGTCATCGGGCAGTTCGACCTCAAGGCTGAGCGCCTTGGACTTGTAGAGCGGGCGCACCGCGGTGACTGCCGACGTAACGATGTCGGGAAACGCCACACGCTCGCGCACCAGGGCCATCTGACCCACCTCGATCTGGCTGAGATCGAGCACATCATCGACCAAGCTGGACAGATGCTGGCTGTTGCGCAACACCACATCGAGGTCCGCAAGCAGTGTGGGCGACAGCAAGGTCTGTCCATAGGTCTCCGGGCTATCCAGCATCATCTCACAGAATCCTACGATCATATTGAGCGGCGTGCGGAGCTCGTGGCTCACGTTGGCCACAAACTGCTCTTTGATACGCCGTTCGTTGTCCGCAGCCTGGCGCAAAGCTTGCGTGAGCCGGTTGAGACGCATCAACTGCGAGTTGGCCTCGGTCAGGTCCTCCAAAGTCTCATGGAGCTGCTGTTGATAGTCACGTGCCTGTTCCAACGCCTCCCGGCTGCGTTCGTAACCCCGCCACGCCCATTGGACTGTCTGGACCAAGGGCTTCAGGGTCAGGTAAAGAGCACCTTGCACGAGCCAGATGCCTGTGAGCGCCACGATCCGGATTGCTTCATCTAGGCCCGGCACAAGATGAGGCCGGAGCAGCAGCCATAGAGTGAATATCCCCGAAGTAATCAACCCAGTCGGGATGCTCACCAGGAGGGTCGCCAACCCCACTGGCAGGATCAGCAGGCAGACAAGCGTAGGATAATTCGTCCAGGTGATGATCCGCAACAGCATAGCGGTGGCCCCTCCAAAGAGAAGCCACGCAGCAACCGCATAGTTGCTGCGGTGCACCCAATAGACGATGCCCGCTAAGCCAAAGACCAGCACGGCGCTGCCCAAACTCTGCCCCGCGGTTAGCATCTCTTGGGGTACCCGCAGGAGCAGGGCGCCGAGGATCAACAGCGCCACAAGTGTCCCTCGGAGCGTATCCACCTGCAGTTGCCTGAGGCGCTCCTCGAGCTCTGCAGACCATGCGGCGGACTGGATCTCAGGAACCGGCATGCTCATCGGATGAACTCCTCGCTGCTGAGACGACAAAGCGGCCCGAGTGTGAGCCCGGGCCGCCGGAGGCTGGGGCGGCACGATTCGAACGTGCGATACACGGATTCAAAGTCCGTTGCCTTACCACTTGGCCACGCCCCACCACGCTTTACATTATACCCCAAGATCGATGTCCGACAATTGCCGGCAGGGCGTAGGCAGCGTTCCAGACTAGGGGCGACATCAACTGTACAGGTGCTGCCACGCCACTGCCTGCAGACGGTGCCCGTCTCGAACGTCTCTGCGTCCGTCACGCACCGGGGCGGACGGTCGGCGAGGGTGTCCGCCTCCTGTGGGGCGACATCTTGTAGGGGCGAGGCATTGCGCGATGGGCTGCCACTGCCCTACCTGCCCTCCAACGCGGATACCAACTCCGATACGCACCTTCTGCGACGCAATGCCTCGCCCAGTGCGTGGCGGCTCCTGTCGCCGCGGGATCAACGGCGGGCGAGGGTGTCTGGACGGCGAGGGCGACCTTTCGGCGTGCCGGCGTCACATCCGAAACCGATGCGTGGGCACACGCACGATATCGTGTGCCCGGTGGCAGACCGGCTATTGCTCCAAAGGTGAAACACACCCCAGGGCGTAGGCATCTCGTTCTGCGCAGGAGTGTGCTGCGCAATGACCTTAGTCGGGGACCATCGAGAGCTGTGTCGGCAAGCCATCGTAGGTTCGGCCCCAAGTGCACCTGACGCGGCGACGTCGCGCCCAAGGGCCTTCTGCGGGCCTTGGGCGCTGCCGTGTCGGGCTACCTGCGCCGCTACAGGGAGACAAGCCAGCGTGCTTGAGAACGCCCAAGGGCCTTCTGCGATCCGCGGTTGTGAGCTGCCCTGGGGCGCGTAGAACCGGCCCTGGACGCTGCCGTTCGGCGCAACACACAGCTCAGGTGAGCGCTACGTGGACTGGGGGAAGATGGGGGTGGCAAAACGCTGGAGATCACCGAACAGAGGCGCCTTCTTCCCATTCGGTAGGATCAGGCCCCATTGCTTCGTCGCTATGACCTTGGCATTGGAGACCGTGGCGCGAGTCAGATTAGCGTAACGCAGGTTGGCGTCCCGGAGGTCAGCACCGGTCAGATCAGCGCCGCGGAGATCCGCGCCAAAGAGCGTCGCATTCGTGAGCGTGGCCCCGCGCAGGTCGGCGCCCTGGAGATCGGCACCGGTCAGGTCCGCCCAGGTCAAGTCCGCCTGCGTGAGGACCGCACGCAGGCCGGCAGCCCGCAAGTTCGCCCCTTGCAGCACGGCGCTGACTAAGATCGCCCCGTCAAGGTGCGCATAGGACAGATCTGCCCCAGACAGAACCGCACCGGAGAGGTTGGCGTTCACCAGATGCGCGCGCCGCAGATCCACCTGTAGGAGGACGGCCTCCGATAGGTCGACGCTATGCAGCAAGGCCTGTCGCAGGATCGCGCCGCGGAGATTCGCCTTGGACAAATCACACCCACGGAGCGTGGCTTCCTTGAGATCAGCACCGGCGAGGTTAACGCCGGCGAAGTCGCGCTTGCCCTCGGCATACGCACCCAACACCTCCTCGACCAGCATGCGTTCGCTCGCCACGGGACACCTCCTATCGACACCGCCCAAAACCACCAAGCTCTACCCGTATGATACACATCCCGTTGAGCAATACAAAACACAGACGTTGGAACATTCCGGTGATACACGACGTCATACTCAGTGAAGGGGCAGGAGCGGGGATCCTCGGAAACCCACAGCGTCCCTGGTAGTTCAGAAAGTTGGATTAAGAACAAGAAACGCGCAGTTCAGTAATGGAGGAAAGAAAGATGCAGAAGCTTCGCTGGCCCTTTGTGGCCCTTACGGTTGTAGCCTTGGGCGCGCTCTTGGGCGCGTGCAGTCCCCTGAGTGGTGTCACCGCCTCATCGGAGGCGCGGACTCTGGCAGGAGGCGCAGGGAGCTCCGTTGTCGTCAACGGACAGGCTACTGAAGGCCTGGTCGTCTCCGCCACCGGCACCGCCAGTGCCGATCCGGAGGTCGCGGAAGTTGGCTTCGGCGTGGAGATTCAAGGCGCCGATCCCGACGCCCTCGTCTCGGAAGCCGCGGCAAGCATGGACGCCGCGATGGCTGCGGCAAGTGAGTTTGGGATCCTTGAGGACAAGACACGCACGCTGAACTACAGCCTCTGGGTTGAGAACGTCCACGATCCCGAGACGGGCCGGCCCACCGGGGACATCATCTACCATCTGTCGCACCAAGTGCAGGTGACGACCGGCAATATCGATGCCGTGGGAGAGCTGTTGGCCGGCGTGGTGAACGCCGGTGCGAACGCCGTCTCTGGTGTGGCCTTTACCGTTGAGGACTCGACCGCGCTGGTGGATCAGGCACGTGACGCCGCTCTGAAAGACGCGCAGGCCCGTGCCGAGCGCATCGCTGAGACGATGGGCGTCTCCGTAGGCCGGCCGGTGCTGATCACCGAGACCAGCGGCAACTACCCCATCGCCGTCGATCGTGGCATCGGTGGTGCAGGCGCCGTGATGGAATCGGCGGCACCGCGCGTCGACGCCGGGTCGTTCTCGGTCTCCGTGAGCGTCCAGATCGTCTACGAGATTCGCTAGCCAGCTCAAAGAAATAAGGTAAGACAGAGGCCTGGGATCAATACCCAGGCCTCTCTTCTGTTACCCATGACAGCCAGGGCATACGCACCTCATACAATAGCGGTTTGTCTGTCATCCTGAGCGGGTCAATCCAGTCACCTAGACATGACATCAAGACAGCGAAGGATCTCCAGCCAGCAACGTTACGCCAAGGCTAAGGGGCGAGATCCCTTCGACTGAACTCAGGGCAGGCTCTTCGCCGGCCTCGGTTGACCGCCATGCCTGATTTGCTAACCCGCTACTCATGACATCGCTTGCCCGGACAACCCGGATCATTATCGAGGCGCGAGATTCCTCGTTTCACTCGGAATGACAGACCTGTCTGGTGAGCTTGAGCCGCGCGGCCTGTGCGCGATGGCGGTGATCAGGATGACAGTCGCGGCTTTGTGGTATAAGATGCGATTGCCCTGCCAGGACGGCTGCTATTCGGCTTTGCTGCACACAGATCAGGGCAGAATGGCACTGCCGTAATCTGCACATAAGAGCGTCCCACGACCGCCCTAGTATAGAGGAGATCATCTATGAGAGTCACCCGTCTAGAGATCCACGTTGAGCACCGCCAACCCAACCTCAATCCCATCCGCGATGCCCTCCAGAGCCTGCCGGGTGCCGGCTCGGTTCGCGTCACGGTCCATACCGACACCCGCCTCAACGGCGCGCCCGTCACCGGCAGCGGCACCGTCGGGTTCGGTCGGATCGCCGGGGCGCCCGATGCCCTAGCCGCGGTGATCGAGCACGAACTGGCACCCGTGGTCGTCGGCACCGACCTATCGATGATCCGCGGCACGCACGCGGCGATGCTGCGCGAGCTGGACTACCACGGCGCCTTCGGCCTAGCAATGTTCGGCGTTGCCGCAGTGGATACCGCGCTCTGGGATTGCCAGGGCAAGGCCCTCGGCGTCCCATGTTGGCAGCTGTGGGGCGGCGTCCATACGCGCATCCCCGCCTACGCGATGGTCGGTTGGCTCAACTATCCCGTCGAACAGATGACGGACATCTGCGCCCAAGCCGTGGCGCAGGGGTTCAGAGGGGTCAAGATGAAGGTCGGAGCGCCGACGCTTCGCGAGGACATCGCCCGTGTCGAAGCTGTGCGCGGCGCCATCGGCGATGACGTCGACCTGATGGTCGACGCCAACCAGTCGCTCAGCACCGCGGAGGCCATCCGGCGCGGGCGCGCCTTCCAAGAACTGGGCTGTCTCTGGTGGGAGGAGCCGGTCCCCGCCGACGATGTGGACGGCTACGCCGACCTGGTGCGGGCCCTGGACCTTCCGATCGCCACAGGCGAGAACCTCTACACCGCTGCCGATTTCGCCCGCTTCCTGCGCCGCGACGCCGTGGACATCATCCAGCCGGACCTGCGCCGCGCAGGCGGTCCCACCGCGATGCTTCAGGTGGGCACGATGGCCCACGCCTTCCACCGCAGTTACGCCTCCCACGGCGGAGGGCCCGAACAGCTCAACGTGATGGCCTGTCTCCCTAACGCCGTCTACCTGGAGACCGGCCTCATCGGGCCGGATTCGCCTTTCACGCTGGAGGATGGCTGCGCACCGGTGCCTCAGGGCCCGGGGTTCGCGTGGGCGTAGACAGCACATCTGCGTAGGCCGAAGCGTCGTCTTCGGCCGCGCACAAGGCGCGCGCGAGGGCAAACACCGCGCTGCGCACACTGACAGCCCGACCCACTACCGACCGCGCTGTGTGCGCATCGCTTGGCTACTTGACTCAGCTCTGCACGCGCGGCCGAAAACGACGTTTCGGCCTACGCAGACAGGGCCAAAGACCGATCCGATGATCGCAGTCGCCTTCGGATATCAAGAGGCGTATCCCCTACACGTGATATAGCGCCCTACACGACAACTGATATACTCCAGTTAGCGTCGGTGCAGGGCCCAAGTTGAATCCACACTGGAAGGAGAGCGGGCGCTATGGAACGAAAAGGGACAAAATCCTTCAACTACGCCATCGGTATGTTCGGCACGTCGATCCCCATCAACCTGTTGAAGACGTTCGCAGCAGCTTACTACATCAAAGACCTGGGCCTTCGGGCCGAACAGTGGGCTTCGGTCCTCTTCATCTACACCTTCATCGACGCACTCGACAACCCGGTCTACGGGTATCTCTCCGACCGCACCCGCACCCGGTGGGGGCGTCGCAAGCCCTGGCTGGTGATCGGCACGCCGTTGCTGGTGCTGGGCCTCATTGCCTTCTACAGCACACCCGCGTTCCTCGCAGGGTCATCGCTCCTCGCCTACGCGATGCTCTTGTATATCTTCACCGGCACGCTGGACTCCGTCATCAACGCCAACTACGCCGCGCTCTTCCCGGAGCTCTTCCCCGATGACACCAGCCGGGCGAAGACCAACGCCATGCGGCAGGCGTTCCAGTTGGTCGCGATGATCATCAGCATCGCCCTCACCCCCGTGGTGACCGCGGCCATCGGCTTCAGCTTGACCGCCATTCTCTACGGCATCCTGGGCGGCGCCGTCATCCTCTACATGGCGCTGACCTCCAAAGAGCGAGAAGTTCCGCCCGACGAGGCGCAGCCCAAGCTTCTGGACAGCGTGAAGGCTTTGGTGACCAACTGGAAGTTCTGGATTGCCGGTTTGGCCAACGCCTTCTACAGCGCCACGATGTCCCTGGTGCTGGCAGCCCTGCCCTTCTACGCCGAGTACACCCTAGGCATCAGCGCCCTGCAGCAGACCATCCTCTTCGCCACGGTGCTGCTGATCGCCATCGGCAGCGTGGTGGTGTGGGCCCGTCTCATCAGGAAGTACTCCCTGATGCCGACCTGGCGCGCAGCGCTGGCGACGCTGACGGTAGCCTTCATTCCGCTCTACTTCGCCGGAAACTTCATCGCCGCGATCTTGTGCAGTGCCTTCATCGGCTTTGGGTTTGCCGGCGTGATCACGACGATGGACCTGGTGCATGCCAGGATCATGGACGAGGACCGGCGGAAGCACAACGTCAGGCGCGAGGGCATCATCGCCAACGCGCTCGGCTTTATGAACCGGCTCAACGGGCTCTTCACCAGCGCGGCCTTCGTCCTGATCGCCAGGATCTTCCTCTTCGAGAGCGGCGACAATCCCGGCCCCCATCCCGACAGGGCGTCCCTCTTCCTGTTGACCGTCTTTCCCTTTGTCCTCTCGATTGTCAGCCTGATCTTTTCCTTCTTCCTGCACTTCAAAGATATGCCCGCACCTGAGGAAGCGCCGGAAGCAGAGCTATCTGAGGCGACCTACGCAGCATTAGAGGAATAACAAGGAGCTCACCATAGCGCTCATCCGCCTGGACCACACCCCCGAAACCATCAAAGTCTGTACCCCCTTGTACGTTATCCTGCCCGACCCGGGCAGGATCAAAGGGGTGCCTGTGCGTGAACGCAAGCTGCTCACTCTGCTACACGGCCTCAGCGAGGACGGCAGCGCCTGGCAGCGGTACACC
>JAFGNI010000413.1 GCA_016927095.1 Anaerolineae bacterium
AGGTGCGGCTTGATGCGGGGCCAGGTCATCATCTGCGCGGCATCGGAGACCAGATACTGGATGATGGTTCCGCGATCGGTAGCCTCCTCGAGGCTGAAAAGCGTCTTGCCAGGCACCCATCCGTCGGCCACGGCCTTATCCCAGGCGGCCTTGTCGCCCTCCCACTGGCCGATGATGACGTGGATGCCGTTATCGCGCATGTTGAGCGACTGCGCCGGTCCCTGGACGCCATATCCCAGGACCGCAACTACCTCATTCTGGAGGACCTCACGTGCCTTTTCGAGGGGAAACTCGTCCCGCATGACCACCGTCTCGACGACACCGCCAAAATCGATCTGTGCCATTCCTCTTCTCCTTCTAATCGTTTAGTAGGGCTGGGGTGGCGCCGGGCTATGCCGTGAGTTCACGGTCGGAACCGACGCCTCCGCGTGCCATAGCGACGCGACCAGTTCGGACCATCTCATCTATACCGTAGGGCCGCAGCACATCGACAAGGCCATTGATCTTGTCATCGGTGCCCGTGACCTCGACCATCAGGCTCTTGAGGCCGACGTCCACAACCCGTGCCCGGAACGTATCGACGATCTGCATGATCTCCGCACGGGCTGCACCATCACCAGCACGTACTTTGACGAGCGCGAGGTCGCGCATCACAGTGGGTGCCTCGGTGACGTCCTCGACGCGGATCACGTTGACCAACTTAAGCAGGTTCTGAACTACCATCTCTACGTCGGTACGCGAGCTGTCGACAACGATCGTCATCCGGCTGATCCCGGGCTTCTCGGTATGTCCCACCGCCAGGCTTTCAATATTGAACGCGCGCCGCCGGAACAGGCTGGCGACCCGGTTGAGCACACCGGGTTTGTCCTCGACGAGTGCAATTAGCGTACTCTGCATTTCCTTCTCCTTTAGCCTATAGGCCACAAGTGCGCGATCTACGAGCAGGTCACTCGGGTTTGTCGTTAGGATGGGAGCGCCGAATCATCTCGTGGAGCGCGGCGCCGGCAGGTACCATCGGATAGACATTGCCATCCTCACCTACATCAGCGATCTGGAAGTCGATGAAAGTCGGGCCGTCAACCGCTCGCGCCTCGGCGATCGCCGCACGGGCTTCGGACCGGTTCGTGGCGCGCCACGCGGGTATGCCGTACGCCTCGACGAGCTTGACGAAGTCCGGGTTGACCAGCCGGGTGGACTCGTAGTGCTTGTTGTAGAAAAGCTCCTGCCACTGTCGCACCATGCCCAGATAGCCGTTGTCGGAAAGGGCGATCCTGATCGGAAGCTTCTCCTGGACGATTGTACCCAGGTCGTGCATCGTCATCTGGAAGCCACCGTCGCCAGCGATGACCCAGACCTCCCGGTCTGGTTGTCCGAATTGGGCCCCGATGGCAGCGGGCAGACCAAAGCCCATCGTGCCCAACCCACCTGACGTGACCACCGAGTTGGGCACATCGTTGCGGTAGAATTGGGCAGTCCACATCTGGTGCTGGCCTACATCACTCACGATAATGGCCTTGCCCTCAGTGGCCTCCCAGATGTCATTAATGAAGTGTGCGGCGACGAGTCGGCCGTTCTCAGGGCGATTGAGGATGTTCCGTAAGTGGCTGTCGCCGCGCCAGGTGGCGATCTGGGCCAGCCACTCGGGGTGAGTTGCCGGCGTGATGAGGGGGAGGAGTTGCACCAGGACCTGCCGCAGATCGCCAAGGATGGGGACATCGACTTTGACCAGCTTGTTCAGCTCAGCCGCATCGGCATCGACATGGACCCGGCGTGCGTTCGGCGCGTAAGTCGCTAGCGTGCCGGTGACCCGGTCGTCGAAGCGCATGCCGAAGGCCAGGATCAGGTCGGCTTCCTGGATCGCCTGGTTCACGAAGGCCTCGCCGTGCATCCCCATCATCCCCAGAGCCAGTGGGTGTGATTCGGGGAAACCGCCCTTGCCGAGGAGCGTCAGCGCGACCGGTACCTGTGCCTTGTCAACAAAGACCTGGAGCTCCTGCATCGCGCCTGACATCAGGACGCCTTGCCCAGCCAGGATGATCGGGCGCTTGGCCGCGTTTATGAGATCGGCTGCCCGCTGGATCGCGTCAGGATTGGCCTCACCCGCGGGGCGATATCCGGGGAGGCTAACGGGGGCCATTGCGGCGTCTGGATCGAACTCCGTCGAGGCGATCTGGATGTCCTTGGGCAGGTCGATCAGGACCGGGCCGGGTCGGCCGCTGCGGGCAATATGGAACGCTTCGTGGATCGTGTACGCGAGATCATTGATATCGGTGACCAGATAATTATGCTTGGTGATAGGGAGGGTAATTCCAGTGATATCGATCTCCTGGAAAGCGTCGGTGCCAATGAGATACGTCTGCACCTGGCCCGTGATGCAGACGATGGGTGAGGAATCCAGGGCCGCGGTGGCGATGCCCGTGACCAGATTGGTGGCTCCTGGCCCCGAGGTCGCTATAGCGACCCCGACCTTGCCCGAGACTCGGGCGTAGCCGTCCGCCGCGTGGGCCGCACACTGCTCGTGCCGCATCAGGACGTGGTGAATGCCATAGTCCTGCCGCGGATGATAGGTGTGCATGATGGCGCCGCCGGGAATGCCGAAGACAACTTCCACCCCTTCGCGGTTCAGCATCTCCCATACGATCTCCGCACCGGTTTTCTTCATCTTCGCTTCTCCTCCTCCTGGGTATGAACGCCGCACGCCTGTTTGTGACGCGTCCAGGTCCGGACGTTCCAGTGACCTTGTCCTGCCAGACTCTGTGGGGATCCGGTGAGCGAGGGAGGAAAAAAAGAAGCCGCCCTCTTGGGCGGCTCTTCTTGGCTTTTGTGGCTCCTACTGTCTCGGATCCCGGTACTCCCCTGCCAATCTAACCGCCCACGCTCCCGCCTGTAAGCAGGAGCACGACAATCATGACGACAAGAAGGATGAACATGCCAACAAGATCGCTGCTGGCGCGGGTGTCATCCTCGAGCACGGCGACCACCACAGTGTCGTCCGGTGCGTCTGATCGGCTGTTACGGATAGTCATTTCAGGTGGATAC
>JAFGNI010000048.1 GCA_016927095.1 Anaerolineae bacterium
ATCGCCGTCATCGGCATTGGCAACATCGGTAACCTGCACTTGGGCAACATTGAGAAAGAGCCCAAGGTAGAGCTCACAGCCGTCTGCGACATCATTCCGGAGAGGGCCAAGGCGGCTGCGGCGCGGTATGGTGTTAAGGCCTATTTCGACGCCGGCGAGCTCTTGGCTGACAAGGTCGTCGATGCCGTCATCATCGGCACGCCGCACTACGCACACACGACCATCGGCATCGCTGCCCTCAATTCCGGGCATCACGTGTTGGTCGAGAAGCCGATCTCGGTCCACAAGGCCGACTGCGAGCGCCTCATCGCCGCACACAGCGATGATAGCCTCGTCTTTGCCGCGATGTTCAACCAGCGCACCGATCCCCACTATCAGAAGGTACGGGACCTGGTGAAGTCGGGCGAGTTGGGGCGGCTGCTGCGCGTCAACTGGATCATCACCAACTGGTTCCGCACCCAGGCCTACTACGACTCCGGTGGCTGGCGGGCGACCTGGGAGGGCGAGGGCGGTGGTGTGCTGCTGAACCAGTGTCCCCACAACCTCGACCTGTTGCAGTGGATCGTCGGCATGCCGGAACAGATCCGCGCGTTCTGCGACATCGGAAAGCGTCACCGGATCGAGGTCGAGGATGAGGTCACGGCCTACATGGTCTTTCCTGATGGCTGCACCGGGTTGTTTGTCACCTCCACGGGGGAGGCACCGGGCACCAACCGCCTTGAGATTGCCGGTGATCGGGGCAAGCTGGTGATGGAGAATGGAACCATCGCCTATACTCGCAATGAGATACCCGCGACGGAGTTCCTCGAGACCTCGAAGGCGTCCTTTGCCCGTCCGCCGGTCTGGAATGTCGAGATCCCGGTGATGGGTGAGGGCGGGCAGCATGCCGCGGTTCTGGCGAACTTCGCCGACGCAATCCTCACCGGCGCCCCACTCATCGCACCGGCTGAGGAGGGTATCCACTCGGTAGAACTGGCCAACACGATGCTCTACTCGTCGTTGATGGGCAAGCCGATCGATCTGCCGCTGGACGGCGCGGCCTACGAAGCTGAGCTGATGCGCCTGATTGAGAACTCGAGGTTCGTGAAAGCGGCGGCCGCCGGAGCGGCGGAGACCGATATGGCGGCATCGTTCAACTGAGCTGTAGGTAGGATGAAGGGAGACAACGATGGCTAAGCAAGGAACGGATACGCACGCAGACATTGGCATCATCGGTCTCGGCGTGATGGGGCAGATGTTGGCACTCAACATGGAACGTAACGGTTTCCGGGTCGCAGGCTATGATCTCGATGCTGGGAAGGTCGCGTCCTTCGCGGCGCACACCGACCGGCGCGTCGTAGGGTGCGAGAGCTTGGAGGACTTCGTCACCGTGTTGGAGAAGCCCCGGCGCATCATGATGATGGTGCCCGCCGGCAAGCCCGTTGACGCGGTGATTGGTAGCATCAAGGGACTGCTGGACGACAACGATCTCCTGGTTGATGGCGGCAACTCCCATTTTACGGACACCGAACGCCGCGCCGAGGCGCTGGCGGAGATGGGCATCCACTACATCGGCACCGGCGTCAGCGGTGGTGAGTACGGTGCGCTCTGGGGGCCTTCGATCATGCCCGGTGGCCAACGTGCTGCCTGGGAGCGCATGCAGCCGGTGCTCGAGGCGATCGCTGCCAAGGTCGATGGCGAGCCCTGCGTGACCTATATGGGGCCGCGTGGCGCCGGACACTACGTCAAGATGGTGCATAACGGCATCGAATACGGCGATATGCAGTTGATCGCCGAGGCTTACGATGTGCTGCACCGCGGACTCGGTCTGAGCGCTGCCAAGCTGCACGAGGTCTTCGCCGAGTGGAATGCGGGAGACCTCTCCTCCTATCTCGTGGAGATCACGTCCGATATCCTCGCCGAAGTGGACGAAGAGACGGGCAAACCCCTTGTCGACCTCATCCTTGATGAGGCGAAACAAAAGGGTACCGGGAAGTGGACCTCCCAGGACGCGCTGGATCTTGGTGCACCGACGCCGACCATCAACGCTGCGGTGGAGGCACGGATCGTCTCTGCCTATAAGGACGAGCGTGTGGCGGCATCCAAGGTGTTGTCCGGCCCAACGCCTGTCTTCGATGGTGATGAAGCCATGTTCATCGATACCATGGGCGACGCGCTCTATGCCGCCAAGGTCTGCTCCTATGCACAGGGGTTTGCCCTGTTGCGGGTAGCCAGCGTGGAATACGCGTATGACCTTGACTATGGCAGTATCGCCAAGATCTGGCGTGGCGGCTGTATCATCCGCGCGGCGCTCCTCGAGGACATCCGCGTGGCCTTCGCTCGGAACCCCGATCTGACCAACCTGCTGATGGACGAGACCTTCGCAAATGCTATGATGGCGCGCCAGGATGCACTGCGAAAAGTCGTTGCCTACGCGGTGGCGAACGGCATTCCGGTGCCGGCCCTCTCTTCGGCGCTGGCCTACTTCGATGCCTACCGCAGCGCGCGTCTGCCGGCGAACTTGACCCAGGCGCAGCGCGACTACTTCGGCGCCCACACCTACCGGCGGCTTGACAAAGAAGGCAGCTTCCATACCGAGTGGGTCGATATGGAGACGCCCCCAGAGGCGTAGTGCGACACCCCGGTCCTGTCAGGGCTTAGGCGTGGTTCGCAACGCCGGCGTTGCGAACCACGCTGGGCGTGATGCTTGATATCAGCTCTGGCAGGGCGGCGATGGGGTGCCACCGTTGATTGGGAGCCCTACCAGGAGGTCAGCTTATGGCAAAACCAAGAAACGTTATCGTTGCTCAATCCGGGGGGCCCACCCCGGTGATCAACGCGTCGCTGCGCGGCGTTGTGGAGGCCTGTAAGGCCTACCCGGATGTCTTTGGCACCGTCTATGCCGGCTACCACGGCATCGAAGGCGTGTTGAGGGAAGAGCTTCTGGACATATCTGCCCAGTCCGGTGAGGAAATCGCCCTGTTGAGCACCACGCCTGCAGCCGGTGCAATTGGGACTTGCCGCTACAAGCTCAAGGCCCACCAGCAGGAGGACTTTGAGCGCATCATCGCAGTCTTCAAAGCGCACAACGTGGGCTACTTCTTCTACAATGGCGGCAACGACTCGATGGATACCGCCAACAAGGTCGCGCAGTTGGCCCACGAACGGGGCCTTGATCTTGTGGCTACCGGCGTGCCCAAGACGATTGACAACGACGTGGGCGACTCTGCCTTCGAGGTGATTGATCACACACCGGGATACGGCAGCGTCGCGCGCTACTGGGCGCTCAACGTGCAGAATGCCAACCAGGAGAACGCGGGGTCCTCCCCCTCGGACCCGGTCCTGGTTATCCAGGCGATGGGGCGCAAGATCGGCTTCATTCCGGCGGCTGCCCGCTTGGCGGATCCGAACCGGGAGATGCCGATGCTGATCTTCCTCCGCGAGTCGGGGATGACGCTCCCGGAACTGGCGGATGCGGTCAATGAGGTCGTGCGGGCCCGCGGTCGGGCGTTGGTCGTGGTTAGCGAGGGCTTCGACGTCGGTGACATCGGCGAGCGCAAAGACTCCTTCGGCCACACTATGTTTTCCGCCAGCGAGATGACGGTCGAGCAGATCGTCGTGAACTACCTCAACGAGGTAGGGCTCGCTGCCCGTGGGAGCGCGCGTGGGAATGTGCCCGGCACGGATCAGCGCCACAACATTGTCTATGCTTCGACGGTCGATCTGGAGGAGGCTTACCGGGTGGGGTGGAAGGCGGCGGAAATCGCGGTACAGGACGGATCGGGCTACATGGCCACCATCCTGCGCGAACCCGGCTTGATCTACAACGTCCGCTACGACAAGGTGCCGCTGCCGTTGGTTGCCAACTCTGAGCGCACCTTCCCGGAGAGCTGGATCGCCGAGTCCCGCACGGACGTCACCGATGACTTCGTGCGCTATGCGCGCCCACTGATCGGGGACAGTTGGCCGTCCATCCCCTTGGTGAACGGTCTGCAACGTTTTGCCCGGCTTGATCAGGTCTTTGCGGAGACGAGGCTGGTATCCTACGTACCCCAGGCATATCGTTAGCATCGCAGTGCTAACTCCGTCCCTGGGATGGTCGCCGATGCAGCTTGAGACCTTTGGGCTCTACTCCTAAGCGAGGCAACGCCTTGCTTGGTAGAGCCCAAAGGTCTTCACATGAGAAACGGAGGTCGACGGTGCAGCGACGATTTCGTGAGCACGACCTAAGAGCTGTGACAGACCTGGATGGTGTTTGGGATTTCGCCTATCTTGGCGATGTGGATCCTGACACCGTAAATGTGGCGGAGATCGCATTCCCGGATCGGATGGCGGTGCCCGGATGTTTTGACGCGACGCCGGCCTACGCCGGCAAGCGAGGTCTGGTGGCCTACCGCAGAGGCCTTGTCTTCCAGGATGCGGTGCCGCACCGTCTGATCCTGGGCGGCGTGCACCATTGGTGTCGGGTCTTTGTCGATGGCGAGCCGGTGGCCGACCACGCCGGCGGCTTCACCCGCTTTGCGGTCGACTTGCCCAAACCGCGTGCCGGCGAAAGCGACCTAGTGGTCCTCGTCGACAATCGATTCGACTATACGCGGTCGCCGCTCCACCTAGAGTACTTCGACTGGTACCACTACGGTGGCATCGCCGGTGGCGCTGAGTTCCACCGGCTTGGCGAGCACTGGATCGATGCCCTGCAGGTGGAGACCGCCTCGATTGAGCCACCGGCGTTGTATCTCAGGCTGACCTTTGGCGCGGTGGCAGCGCCCGGGGCGACCGCCCTCGTTGTCACGCTGGAGGGGCGCGAGATTCTATCTGAGACCGTGGCGTTGGATGAAGCTCGGGGACTGATCGCGCGAACGATTGCCGTGCCGGATGTGTTGCTCTGGTCGCCTGCTGCCCCCAATCTCCATACGCTGCACGTCCGCCTGGGGGATGACGATCTCCGCACGCGTATTGGGCTTCGGATCATCGAGACACGGGACCAACAGATCCTGATCAACGGCGATCCCGTGCGGCTGTTGGGCTTTAACCGGCACGCCGCCCACCCGCAATTTGGGCACGCTGTTCCGGAGATGGTGAGGGTTGCGGATATCCAGCAGTTGCAAGACATGGGCGCCAACTTCGTGCGAGGTAGCCATTATCCCCAGGCTCCGGGCTTTCTGGATCTCTGCGATGAGGCCGGCATTCTGGTGTGGAGCGAAGCGATCGGGTGGCAGCATATGTCGGAACACCTGACCGATCCGCACTTCGTCGAGGCTCAGCTAGCCCATATCGATGAGATGGTCGCTGATGCCTACAACCACCCTTCCGTGATCATGTGGGGCATTCTCAACGAGAGCCACAGCCACGACGCTGCTTGTCGCCCGGGCTATGAAGCCCTGTTGGGACGCCTGCGCGACCTCGATGCAACCCGCCCCATCACCTATGCCTCTAACCATCCCTTCGAGGATCTCTGTCTGGACTTGGTTGACATCGTTTCGGTCAACTGTTACCCTGGATGGTATGGCAGCGAGATCGAGAAGATCCCCGAGGAGATCGACCGCATCGTGGCTGCCCTCGACGCAGATGGCGCTGGCGCACAGCGTGACCGGCTTTCTCAGGCGGACAAGCCCTTGATCATCTCCGAGATCGGGGCCGGCGCGATCTATGGCTGGCGCGACTGGAACGCTGCGCGGTGGTCGGAGCAGTATCAGGCTGCGTTGTTGGAGATGGTGATCTACCATCTCTTTCGTAGCAGCACCCGCTTTGCGGGCTTGGCGATTTGGCAGTTCTGCGATATCCGGTCCTCGGAGATGGTGCAGAAGATCCTGGGTCGCCCCAAGGGCTTCAACAACAAAGGGGTGGTGGACGCCTACCGCCGTCCCAAGCAAGCCTATGAGACCGTGAAACGTGCCTTTGCGGCACTGAGGGAGACGGAGATATGACGTGCGAAGCGGAGACGGCTGCACGACGGACGGTTGTGTCCATAGATGGCGACGCCTTCTTGTTGAACGGCGTGCCGACTTATCCGGGACGTACCTATCAAGGCCGCAAGATCGAAGGGCTGCTGTTGAACTCGCGGATGGTCCAGGGCATCTTCGACGACCTGAATCCGGAGACCCGTGATGGGTGGCGCTATCCCGACGGTTCTTGGGATCCCGAGCGTAACACCGATGAGTTTGTCGCGGCGATGCCCCAATGGCGACGTGCCGGGCTGGTTGGGTTCACGATCAACCTGCAGGGTGGCAGCCCCCAGGGCTACAGCCAGGAACAGCCCTGGCACAATTCCGCCTTCACGCCGGAGGGCGACCTGCGGGATGCCTACATGAATCGTCTGACCCGCATCCTGGATGCAGCAGACCGGCTGGAGATGGCGGTGATTCTCGGGTACTTCTACTTCGGTCAGGACCAGCGTTTTCTCAATGAGCTGTGTGTGATCCGGGCCACGGAGAATGCCACCGATTGGCTACTGGACAAGGGCTATACCAACGTCCTGATCGAGATCGGCAATGAGGTCGACAACCGGAAGTACGATCAGCCGGTTCTCAAAGTGGATCGCTGTCACGAGCTGATCGACCTTGTAAAGGCCCGTTCGGCAGGGCAGGTTGCCACGCCTCAGGGACGGCTTCTGGTCAGCGCCAGCCTCTGTGGCGGCAAGATTCCCACAGAGAACATCGTGGCGACGTCCGACTTCCTGCTCCTGCACGGCAACGGGGTCTCCGAACCGGACCGGATTCGGGAGATGGTGGACACGACGCGGCAGCTGCCCAGCTATCGAGGCCAGCCTATCCTGTTCAATGAGGACGACCACTTCGATTTCGAGGCCGACGACAACAACATGCTGGCAGCGCTCGACCGGTATGCCGGTTGGGGCTACTTCGACTTCAGGATGGCGGGTGAGGGGTACCACGAAGGCTATCAAAGTGTGCCTGTCGATTGGACGATCAGCTCGGAGCGCAAGCGCGGCTTCTTCAATTTACTGCGCAAGGTGACGGGTAGCGAAGACTAACGCGGCGGCGATGTGGCATGCCCGGGGCATCCATGCTCGCCGGTCAGGAAAGGAGAACAATGGAGACACGAAGACTCGGCAGAACAGGGCTAACGGTGTCGCGCTTGGGCGTTGGCCTGGCTGAGATTGGCGGGCTCGATCTGGCTGAAGCTAAGCAAGCGGGTGAGGTCCTCAACCTGGCCTTGGACAACGGCATCACCTTCTTCGACACGGCGGCTTGTTACAGCAATAGCGAGGCGCTGATCGGTCAGACGATCGCGCACCGCCGCGATGAGTTCATCTTAGCGACCAAGGCTGGACACGTCGCCGGCGGCTACGAGGGCGAGTCCTGGACGGCGCAAACGATCCGCGACAGCATCGACCGTAGCCTCAAGCGCATGCGGACGGATCATCTGGATATTGTGCAGCTGCACACCTGCAGTGTCGACGTGCTGGAGCGCGGCGAGGTGATCGAGGCGCTGCAAGCGGCGCAAGGGGCGGGCAAGACGCGGTTCATTGGTTACAGCGGCGACAATGACGGCGCGCTCTGGGCTGTAGAGAGTGGTCTGTTCGACACATTGCAGACCAGTTTCAACCTCGTTGACCAGAACGCCCGGCTGCACCTCTTCGGCCCGGCCCAGGAGCAGGAGATGGGCATCATCGTGAAACGGCCCATTGCGAACGGCGCCTGGGGGGCGACCGCGGCCCCGAGCAGCTATGCGGCGCAGTACTTCCAGCGTGCCCAAGAGATGGCGGCGCTAGGCCCCTTACCCAAGGCGCCGGACCATCGCATCCTGCTGGCGCTGGGCTTTGTCTTCGCTCACGATCCCGTGGATACCTTCATCGTGGGCACGCGTAACCCTGACCACATGCGTGCCAACATTGAACTCGTCAACAGCCGTCTGCCCATTGCAGGCGAGACTGCGGACGAGCTTCGCAGCCGGTTCGACCAGCTCGGGGTCGAACAGGACTGGCGACAACTCAGTTGATCGATCGGGTCTCTCCAATGAAAAACGTCCATATCGAACGCTATCTCAATATCCGTCAGGCCTATAGCCCCGCCTTCGCGCCGGACGGGAAGTCGCTGGCTTTTCTCAGCACCATCACCGGCTTGCCCCAGGTGTGGTCCGTTCCTCTGCCAGAAGATGATGCACATGGTCCCTGCCAGGACGTCGTGCCCTGGCCTGAGCAACTCACCTTCACCAATGACCGGGTGAGTGAGATCGCCTATGCCCCTGATGGTAAAGGGCAGCGCACGGGCTCCGAACCGCCGCGCCTGCTCTATGCCGAGGATGTTGGGGGGAGTGAACGGCACCAGTTGTTTCTCCTAGATCCGGAACATGCGCGCTCACTTCACCTCACGGCGGGCTACGAGGAAGCGATGCATCTCTTTGGCAGCTGGTCTGACGACGGAACCCAGATCTGTTTCGCAGCCAACCGGCGCGATCCTGCGATCTTCGACCTCTATGTGCAGCCGATGGACGGCATGGAAGTAGGAGCGGCTCGGTTAGTGTGGGAGAACGATGCACGTGGCTATCTGCGTCTGCTCGCCTTCTCGCCGAGTGATGGTGGATGCCGCCGCGGACGCATCATAGCGGCTCGGACCGCCGGCTCATTTGACCACACCTTACTGGAGATCGACGTGGCCTCTGGGGAGGCGCGCGCGTTGCTCGCGACCGGCGAACCGGCCCGCTTCTCCGGCATGCGCTATGCCCCCGAGGGTGACAGCCTCTACCTCATCACGGATATCGATTCGGACTTTCTCTATGTTGCCCAGCTCGATCTGACCAAGAGCTCCGGGGGACGGGAGGGACTCCGTCCCCTGATCCAGCCTGCTTGGGACTGCGGGGCGCTTGAACTCTCGCCTGACGGTCGCTGGCTTGCCTATACCGTGAACGTCGAGGGCGGTGATCATGTTTTCCTGCTCGACCTAAAGAGCGGGCAGGTTCGATCCGCCCCCCAGTTCTCTGATACCCCCGGCATCGTGCCCGATGACAAGCTGAGCTTCTCGCCCGACGGGCGCTATCTTGCCTTCGCCTTCTCAAGCTCGACGCATACCACCGACATCGTGCTATGGGACCTCGCCGATACAGATCTCCGGCAGCGAGACAAGGTTCGCTGGGCAACGCGTTCGTCCCACGGTGGGTTGCCGCCGTCCGGCTTCGTCGCGCCGGAATTGATCTTCTACCCCACGTTTGATCGGATTGGTTCCGAAGGCTCAACCGGAGCGGACGCCGGTACAAATCACCGGTTCGCGCAGCGACAGATACCGGCCTGGTTCTACAGACCTGAGGTCGCATCTGAAAGGCCGATTCCGGCTGTCGTGATGGTCCATGGGGGGCCCGAGAGCCAGTTCCGGCCCTACTTCCACTTCCTGATCCAGTACCTCGTCGGGAATGGCTACGCTGTGCTGGCGCCCAACGTCCGGGGCTCCACAGGCTACGGCAAGGCGTACAGCCATCTCGATGATGTCGAAAAGCGCATGGACTCGGTGGCGGACCTCGCTCACGCCGCGCAATGGCTCAAGGCGCAGGTCGAGATTGACGCTGATCGTGTCGCCGTTTACGGTGGCAGTTATGGTGGCTTCATGGTCCTCGCAGCACTGACGACCTACCCGGACCTGTGGGCGGCCGGTGTGGACATCGTCGGCATCAGCAACCTCGCCACTTTCCTCGAGAACACAAGCGACTACCGGCGCGCTCACCGGGAGGCTGAATACGGGAGCTTGGCGTGGGACCGCGATTTCCTGGAGGCGATCGCGCCTATCAACCACATCGATCAGGTGACGGCGCCCTTGATGGTAGTCCACGGGCGCAACGATCCCCGCGTGCCGCTGAGTGAGGCGGAGCAACTGGTGACAGCGCTTCAGGAACGCGACATCCCTGTGCGGTTCTTGGTCTTCGATGATGAGGGCCATGGCATCGTCAAGTTGGCGAACAAGCTTGTGGCCTATCCGGCTATTGTGGAGTTCTTGAACGAATACCTATAACGGAGGAAAGCGAAATGGTCTACACAGCATCTGAGACGCGCTACGATACGATGGTCTACAACCGCTGCGGGCGCAGCGGGCTGAAGCTACCGGCGATCTCACTGGGACTTTGGCACAACTTCGGCGGCGTCGATGTCTATGAGAACGCGCGCGCGATGCTCCATCGTGCCTTTGATCTGGGTATCACCCACTTCGATCTGGCGAACAACTACGGACCGCCGCCCGGCTCGGCGGAGATCACCTTCGGGCGCGTGTTGGCCCAAGATCTGGCGCCTTACCGCGATGAGCTGATCATCTCGACCAAGGCCGGCTACGGGATGTGGGCCGGGCCTTATGGTGAGTGGGGCTCCCGCAAGTATCTCATCGCCAGTCTCGATCAGAGCTTGAAGCGCATGGGCCTCGACTATGTGGACATCTTCTACAGCCACCGTCCCGATCCGGAGACGCCACTGGAGGAGACGATGGGCGCGCTCGACTTCGCCGTGCGCAGCGGGCGCGCGCTCTATGCCGGCATCTCCAATTACAATCCTCAACAGACGCGTCGCGCTGCGGAGATCCTGGACGATCTGGGCACGCCCTGTCTGATTCACCAGCCCTCTTACAGCATGTTCAACCGTTGGGTCGAGGATGGCTTGCTCGACGTGCTGGAGGAGAAGGGCATCGGCAGCATCTGCTTCTCGCCCTTGGCCCAGGGCCTTCTGACCAGTAAGTACCTCGGGGGTGGCATTCCTGAGGGATCGCGGGCAGCTAAGCCGCACGGGTTCCTGCGGCCCTCCCACATCACCGACGAGAAGCTAGCCAAGGTGGCTAAGCTCAAGGCGATCGCGGATGATCGTGGGCAGTCGGTGGCCCAATTGGCTCTCGCCTGGGTCCTGCGCCAGCCCGCGGTGACGTCGGCTCTGATTGGCACCAGCAAGGTCAGCCAAGTTGAGGACAGCGCTGCCACGGTGGAGAACCTGGATTTTGTTGACGAGGAGCTCCAGGCGATCGAGGCTATTCTGCGCGAGGAAGGGTAGGCGATGGTGGCGTCGATGACACGCCCCCTGGTTGATGGCACGCCGCGTGAGCGGTTTGCCGCTGCGTTGGATGGGCGTCCCCTCGTCGGGCGGGTGCCCCACTTTGAGCTCGTCTTCTTCCTCACCATGGAGGCCTTTGGCAAGGTTCATCCCAGCCACCGCAGCTACCACCAATGGGGTCAGATGTCGGATCGTGAGCGGCAGCTTCACCGGGAGGACATCGCTGACATCTTCATCGACACTGCGGCGCGCTATGGACACGATGCGACCTTTCTGCATCCCAACCCGGGAGACGAGGAGGAGATCCTGCGCCTAATCGACCTGGTGCGCGAGAAGACCGGCAATCGCTACTTCCTGATGATCCACGGGGATGCCACCTATAGTATCCCCGATGGCGATGGCATGGCGACGTTCTCCTACCGTCTGGTGGACGACCCCGAAGGGCTGAAGCGCGAGGCTGCGCGGCATGTGGACCGCGCCCTGGCTCGGGCGGAGCGTATCGCGAAGCACGGGGGTCTGGACGGGTTTGCCCTCTGCTCGGACTACTGCTTCAACACAGGTCCTTTCCTGAGGCCGAGCCAGTTTGCGGAG
>JAFGNI010000414.1 GCA_016927095.1 Anaerolineae bacterium
ATCAACCATCCGTCACTTCCCGCGAGCGCCGGCGACGCAGCGGCCTTTGTCCTCCACACACTGTTGCTCCATGCAGGCCTGCCCGCGGTTCCCGAAACGACGGGTTGATCCTCCATAGCCGGTGCGCGTGACTAAGCTCAGCGCCGCTACGCGGGTCAGAGACCCAGTGCGTGGCACTAACAGCCAGGGCAACCCACTGAGGCTTCGTGCCTTAGGTGGGTCAAGGCGTGGCCTGCATCACATACGAGACATCGGTCTCATCGACCTTCCGAAATCCCAACCGTTCGTACAACTGACGGGCCGGATTGACCTTGAGCACACCAAGCTCTACCGGTAACCCGCGGGCGAAGGCATCCCGAAGCACGCGGCGCACAAGATACGTGCCAATTCCCCATCGCTGATAGTCGGGCAGTATGTAGAGTTTGTCGAGGAAAACCCTATCTTCGTGGTGTTCCAGCGACAGCACGCCAATCTGCCGCCCGTGCAAAAGGATGATCTGGTCTTGTCCGATGACGACGTCATCGCGATAGGCGCGGCCCCTCTCGGCCTCGGTGCCCCCCCAGGACTGGATCACGTAACGTTCCATCGTAGCCCTGGTAACGTCGCAGATGAAGTCGATGTCCTCTGGAGCTGAAGGACGCAGCGTCAGGCCGTTGAGCCGCATGCCCGGCTCCTGACCGAAGAGATCTTCGATGGCGGCGATGGTCTCGTCGACGGTTTGCCCCGTCGTATCGAGCCGGATCACGCCGTCAGGCCAATCCAGCGCATCGAGCTCGGCCTGTAGCTCGTCGACACGCCCGCCCATCACTTCGGAGGGACAACGCTGCTGATCGCGCGCTCGGTTCTCTTTGGGTGTGCAGATCAGCCAGATCATACGGAGACGGGCCTCGCCGGCTAGGTGCTCGCGCAGATAAGCCAGTCCCGTCGGCGTCCAGACATTGTTGATGGCCACATCCATACCCAGCGCCATATAGTCCCGAGCGAGATGCACGGACTGGCGCGCGAGAAGCATCTCCTGAAAGCCGTCGGAGGTGATGAGCGCCGGGTTGCGGATCCAGGTGCGGAAGGTATCGCAGTCGATGGTCGCGCCAAGGCGCCGCTCAGACCACTCCCAGGAGATGGTCGATTTGCCGACACCGCAGGTGCCGGTTACGATCAGGATGTCCGGCAAGCCGGGCTTAGCGTTCACATCACAACCTCAGGCCAACGCGCGCTGTTCGAACGCCACAAATATACGACCCTCGCTGCCGGGACCGCAGGCGTCCCGAAGCACAGAACGGAAACGGGCCATCCTGGTCATGCATTTGCGGCGACAGAACGCGACGATGGCCGGTCGTGGCAAGTCAATCGGGACGGTCATACTGCCTCCGGTCACGCATCCCTTTTGGCTAGACACCGACGCCTCATCATTGACACCTAGGGTACCTCAAAGCGCCGTGCGCTCAATCCAGCGCGGGGCCAGGGCACTCGCATCTCACTGCCTCAAGAAGACATCAAGATCCTGATCACGGGCAGACCACTCTTGTAGGTGACGTGCACGTCCTGCAGGCCATCCGCCCTCAGCCCGCCGGCCGGACCAGCACCCAGTAGTACCAGGGCTCCAGTTCCAGGATGAAACTGCGATGGTCCAGCGTGAACTCGAGATCGTCAAGGTAATCGACGTAAGTGCCGTGATGAAGGGTGCCCTCGAATTCTATCGTTTGGACCTCGTCAGAGAAGTTGATGACGACGAAGACCTTGTCACGGTCGTTCTGACGGACGAAACTCAGGACCTTGTCGGGGACGGAGTTAGGGACGCGGACCATGCGGGCGCCCCAGGCACCGTTCCAAAGGGCGGTGTTGGCCTTCTTGAGGGCGAAGAGCTTCTTGTAGAGCTCGCCGATGGGATGCTCGCGCCACGCGGTCGGATCCTTCTCGAAGAAGGCCAGGCGCCGCGTATTGCCCGCCTCCTGCCCGTTGTAGATGAGGGGCATCCCCTCCCCCGTCACGGAGAGGACAACGGCAGCTTCGTAGGCGTCGCCAAAGAGCTCAAAGGCGGTGCCCTCCCAGGCGTTCTTGTCGTGGTTGCTGAGGAAGGTCATGCGGTAGGCATCAGCAGGATACGCCTTCTCGTTCCAGGAGTAGTACACGAACAAGGGGTTCAGGTCGGCAGCACCCATCGCGATCGCGTGGACGGCGTCGTGCCAGGTCCAGGCGTAGGTCATGTCGAAGGCCTCGGCGTGGAGGTCGCGTGACTCCCACTCCGCCAGCATAAAGACCGGTTTGATCGCATCAAGCTCCTTGCGGGCGACGTTCCAGAAATCGGTGGGCACGAAGCCGGCGACGTCGCAGCGGTAACCGTCGACGTCAGCCTCGCGGACCCAGTAGCAGAGCGCCTCTGTCATGTACCGGCGCACGGCGGACAGGTTGTAGTCCAAGTCGATGATGTCGGGCCAATCCCACCAGGGCGTGGGGCGGAAATCGCCCTTGTAGTCGCGCACGTACCAGTCCGGGTGCTCGCGCACGAGGTGGTTGTCCCAGGCAGTGTGGTTCGCGACCCAATCGAGGATGACGTAGAGCCCAAGGGCGTGGGCCGCGGTAACGAAATGCTTAAGGTCGTCCAGCGTGCCGAGCTCGGGGTTGACGCTGTAGTAGTCCTTCACGGAGTAGGGACTCCCGA
>JAFGNI010000415.1 GCA_016927095.1 Anaerolineae bacterium
CACGACCTAGGACGCTCGACTCCTGATCTGCCGCTGGTGAATCGTGCATCGTGAATCGTGAAAGTGGCCTTGGTTCTCAGTCCGCGACCACACCTTCTGTACCAGCAGGGCGGACGCGGGTCGCATCGGCCCCCGCTCTGGCCCAGCGGGAGATGCCCACCATTAGCACCGTGGCTACGGCGGACAGGGCGGCACCGATGGTAAAGAGCCGTGCATAGCCCTTTGCGGTGATGAGACGACCGCCGAAGTAGCTCATGGAGCCGAAGCCCAGCCCCATCGCCATCGTGACGGCGCCGTAGGCGAGGCCCCGCCACCCTTCGCTGACGAGCTCCATCTGGTAGATCTGAAGCTCGGGGATCCAGACGGCGGCAGAGACCTGGACGCCCAGCAGACCTAGTGCAGCAGCGCTCCAGTGTGGGACGAACGCCAGCAAGGCCAAGCTCCCGATCTGGACTCCCGTCGTGATGGCCAGGATCGAGCCGTGGGACCAGCGCCGCAGCATGCGGGGCAACAGCAGCGTGGCGATGATGGCAGCGATTTGACCGATGCTGGTCAGGGCACCGATTGAGGAGGTTGAGAGCGCAAGGTCGGTATCCATGTAGGGGCTGCAATAGGCCTGGCAGGTTGTCCAGCCCATATGACGGGCGAAGACGTACGCGATGAGGCCCACCACGAGGCTGAAGGGGAAAGCGCCCTTCGCCACCGATTTCGTCTCCGTTGCTGTGGGCCGCAAGCCACCGCGGATGCGGCTGAGCGGCAAGATAGCGCTCAGACCAAGGATGGCGCCCACAAAGAGCGCCCAGGCATAGGGCGCAGCCGTCTCTAAGGCGATGCTAACCGGGACGCGGGTGGCAATCAACCGGACCACGATCGCCGGCAGCACCCCTCCCAATAGTGTGCCTAAGAAGGTGCCAATGCCACGCAGAACGCTTGTCAGGGCGTAAGCCGAGGCACGGTTCGCATCAGATGTGACCAACATAAGGGCGGGAACGCTGTTGACGCTGAACATGGACCATCCGATCGTGGTCACGACCTGGGAGGCGAGGGGTAGGAGGCGCGCCAGGGCGACAGGGGCGCCTGCAGCAAGGGGCAGCAGGAACATGCCACCCGCGACGACCCATCCACCGACGAGCATAACGCGTCGTGTGCCGAGGCGCTGACCCAGCGCACCGCTGGGCACGCCCATAGACATAAAGGTCAGAGCCCCGGTTGCGTAGTAGGTGCCGAGGAAGGAGGTGTCGTAACCGAGGCGCAGCAAATAGAGTCCGCGCAGCAGGGCGAAGACCCCGAAATAGCTGATGGCGATCAGACCGGACACAATAATGATCTGTCGCGCATCGTGGCTGTAATCCCGGAGTGTCGGTAAGCGTATCGGTATGCGTGTATTCATCGTTATGCAGTGTACAAGGATTGTAGGTGAGGGCCGGGGGGTGGCAAGCTAGTGGGGCCCGGCCCGCGTGGTCAGGGGCATGGTCTTGGGAGGGTGCGGTTGGCTTGCAGCTTCCATTACGGAGGCGCGGGTCACCTTGACAAAGTTCTAACCTGTATTAAACTAGAATTGCCTGGACATTCGGGTTTTGGTTGAATATCGCTAACAAAGGATGGGTATGTTCGGACGGCTGTTGCCCTATATTGCGCCGCTGGTCATTGCGGCTATTGGCTCTTTAGGTCTGGCGATGGCTGTCTGGCGACGCCGTGAGGTCCCGGGCTCTGAGTGGTTTGCGGTCTCCATGTTGGCTGTGGCGCTTTGGTCGGTAGCGGCGATCCTCACCTATGTGAGCTCGGACCTGACATCGAAGATCGCTTGGACGAACGTCCAGTACGTGGGCATTACCACGGCACCGTTAGCCTGGCTGCTGTTTGTCCTACACTACACGGGGCGCGCCAACCTGCTGTCGACACGCAATGTTGCCTTGCTCACCGTCCATCCGGCTCTCACCCAACTCGTCATCTGGACCAATCCATACCACAACCTGTTCCGTGAACGGGTCTGGCTGGAGCCGGTGGGTGCCGTGACGGTGTTGGGAAACGAGATGGGGCCGCTCTTTTGGCTGCACGCGGTCTACAGCTATGGTTTGATGTTGGTCGCGGCATACGTCCTGGTGCGGAGCCACCTCTACGCGCCGCGAGTCTACCGGCGTCAGGGTATCGCACTCTTGGTGGCCCTTCTGATGCCCTGGGTAGCCAACGCTATCACCCTCTTGGGGCCAGTTCCCCTATCCTATATCGACTTGACGCCCTTTGCCTTCACCCTCAGTGGCCTCGCCCTCACGTTGGGGTTGTTGCGGTATGACTTCCTGGATCTGGTTCCCGTCGCCAGGGAGGCAGTGATGGAGAGCATGGCCGCGGGCGTCATCGTGCTAGACCGACACGATCGCATCGCCGACCTGAACCCTGCTGCGGAAGGTATCCTGGAGATGCGTCGCAACGAGGCGATTGGACAGCATCTGCCGACCGTGCTGCCGCAGTACTCCTACATCATCTCGCGTTACCGCAATGTGGACCAACTCCACGATGAGCTGTCCGTTGGGGAAGGGGCAGCGATCCGCACCTTTGATCTGCGAGTCTCGCCGCTGCGGGACCGGCGGCAGCAGGTTGTGGGCCATCTGGTCGGCATCCAAGACATCACGCGCCGCAAGCGGGCGGAGATTGGGTTGAGCCGCTACGCCGACCGTCTCCGCATTCTCTACGAGATCGACCAGGCGATTTTAGCAGCTCAGTCCGCTGAGACCATCGCGCTGGCGGCGCTGAATCAGATCCATCGCCTGCTTCCCTGCAAGCGCATGTCGGTGGTTACCTTCGATCGGCGGAATCTACCACGTCTCCTGGCGATCCGGGGCAACGGTGAGCTGTCGCCGAAGAGCGCGCCGTGGGCGACGGCGATCTCGCGCGAGGACTTTGCGACGTTCGAGCCGAAATGCGTCAATGTCGTGCCGCGTGAGTCGGGCCTCATATCCGCGGGCCCGCAGCCCACAGAGTTGGACCAGATACTCTACCGTGAAGGTGTGCGGGCCTACCTGATCGTTCCCCTGGTTGCGCAGGACCAGCTTGTCGGGACGCTGAACCTCGAGGACACCGTTGCCAACGTGTTCACCGCGGAGCATCTGGATATGGCTGCGCAGATCGCGACCTCGTTGGCGGTGGCATTGGAAAACGCGCGCCTCTATGCAGCGGCACAGCAGGAGTTGGCTGAGCGCAAGCTGGTGGAAGAGGCGTTGCGTGAGAGCGAGACGAGCCTGCGTCAGAAGGCGGACGATCTCGTGAAGCGCAACGCTGAGTTGGACGCCTTCGCACACACCGTGGCCCACGATCTGAAGACGCCCCTCTCGCTGCTGTTGGGCTACACGAGCTTCCTTAATGCCGTTGGGGCTACCAAGAAACCCGAGGATCTGGAAATGTCCGTTCGGGCGATCGGGCAGAGCGCGCGCAAGATGAGCAACATCATCGATGAACTCCTGCTGCTCGCTAGCGTGCGCAAGATGGATGAGGTCCATGTTGCTCCGGTGGATATGGAGGCGATCACGTACGACGTCCAGGTTCGCCTGTCGGATATGATCGATGAGTATGGTGCGACGATCATCGCGCCGAAGATCTGGCCTATCGCTTGGGGGTACGCGCCCTGGATCGAGGAGGTTTGGGCGAACTACATCAGCAACGCGATCAAGTATGGTGGGACGCCCCCTCGCGTGGAGCTGGGTGCCACGATCATCCCGGCGGAAGACAACCCTGAAGAGGCCCCGAATATGATCCGTTTCTGGGTGCGCGACAACGGAAAGGGCCTCACAGAGGAGCAGCGGGCAAGGCTCTTCATCCCCTTTGAGCGGCTCGAGCAAGCTCGTGCCAAAGGTTACGGCCTGGGGCTTTCCATCGTCCAGCGCATTATGCACAAGCTCGGCGGTGTCGCGGGCGTCGAGGAACGCCCCATGGGACAGGGAAGCGTCTTCTATTTCGAGCTCCCCGAGGCCGACCTCTAGCCTTTTCTGCTGTCGGCGCTGTCCCCCCCCCACCGGCGAGCCACGTTCGCTTCCACGCATAGCCTGAGCTTCCCGCCGTGTTCTGTTGTCTCACCGTGCCTTCTGACCCCCGCCGATACCTGCACACAAGATGCTTGCGCCTTGTTTTGTAGCATATTCGGCTATTATTTGTCAATAAATACTTGACAAAAATGAGATCATAGTATATAGTATGTATAGTGATGATAAAGGGTCGTCAAACAGAAGCAGTGCAAAGCGAATAGTTAGCATAAACCACATAACGTAGGAGGTAAAGATGTTCCGCAAACTGCTGTTGAGCATAGTGGCTTTTGCATTGGTGTTTGGTGGCGCGATCAGCCTAGGCGCCAGCCAGGCATTAGCAGCGCCTCGCGGTGATACACTGGTTGACGTTGCTCTTGCGGCGAACGCTTCTACAGGCGAGTTCAGCACCCTCATTGCAGCTGTACTTGCGGCAGATCCAGCCGTCTTTGAGACCCTCAACGGCAATGGGCAGTTAACAGTATTCGCACCCACTGATGCCGCCTTTGCCAAGCTGGGGTTGGATGCAAGCAACGTTGGTAGCCTGGACCAAGCTACACTGACGCAGATCTTGCTCTACCACGTGGTACGCGGACGCCGGAACTCCAACGCGATCCTGGGATCGTCCCGTATCCGGACGCTCCAGGGCGGATTCCTGCGTCAGAGCGGGGGTGTTCTGACCGACAATCAGGGACGCACCTCGAACATCATTGCGACCGATGTTGCAGCGGCCAATGGCCTGATCCACGTGATCGATGCAGTGGTGCTGCCCTAAGATCAGGGTCGTTACGAGAAACGCTTGCCGAATTCAGCCGCGCCGGGCATTTACCTGGCGCGGCTGTTTGTGCCAAAGCCTATGCTTGCGTGGTGGTCCAGCGCTTCTATACTATGGGTAACTCAGAAGGAGCGCACGATGATAGCCAGCTATCCTACCAAACAGGGACGCCCGCGCGAGTACGGCTTCCAAGCCCTGCCCGGCTTCGCGGACCAGGGCGTGGCCCTGGTGGCTGCGGCACTGGATGAGCTGCGGGCGCGGGTGATCGACCAGATCGAGGACTTGCCGCCGGAGGCCCTACGCTTTGTTCCTCCAGGAACCACGCTGACGATTGGGGCACTGGCGGCGCACCTGGTCTGGGCTGAGGCCGGCTGGATCGAGCGCATCGCGCGCGGCACGGGCCAGACTGTCACAGCGCCGCCTGATCTGCGGGCGGCTGTGGATCCTGCCGGTCGGGCGCTGCCGCGCGGCGAGCAGGTGATCCCTGACCTCGATGCTCCGGCGTTGGTAGCGTTCTGCCA
>JAFGNI010000416.1 GCA_016927095.1 Anaerolineae bacterium
CCCTTATTCTCAAGGAGAATGCATGACACAAGACGACGACTTTACTTATCGCGGCAGGAAGACCAATGAGATCTCTTTCCCGTTGGGTGGGATTGGGACAGGATGCATCGGCCTAGCCGGCAATGGGCGCCTGATTGACTGGGAGATCTACAACCACCCCAACAAGGGAAGCGTGAATGGTTTTTCGCACTTCGCGATCAAGGCCGAGCGCGGCGATGAGGTGCTGGACGCCCGGGTGCTGCAGGGCGACCTGCATCCTCCCTATGTTGGCAGTCTACAGGGCGCCCGCTTCAACAGCTTCGGGTTCGGTCCGCGCCGTGAATACCTGACCGGCGTTCCCCACTTTCAGGATGTTGCGTTCAAGGGTAAGTTCCCTATCGCCGAGCTCACGTTTCTGGATGACACGTTCCCGGGCAAGGTCGAGATGATGGCCTTCAATCCCTTTGTGCCCAGGAACGATCGAGACTCCAGCATCCCGGCGGCTTTCTTTGAGATTGCTGTCACGAATCCGAGGGCGGAGCCCCTGGTCTATACTGTCGCCGGCACGTTGGCGAATCCGTTGCCCGCGGACAATGTGAACCGTTACGACCGGACCTACCGTACGCACTGGATCAACCTGACCACGAACGGAATGGATCCAGAGGACCTGAACTACGGCACCCTCGCTCTGGCCACGGGGGCAACCTCAACGGATGCCTGTGATACCGATGCTTCGTGCGGCGATTATGCGACGTTGCATCCCGACAGCGTGAGCTATCAGGAGTACTGGTTCCGCGGGCGGTGGTTCGACAACCTGGAAGTCTATTGGCATGACTTCACCTCGCCAGGACCCCTGAAGAACCGGCGCTACCCAGAAGAAGAGGCTGGACAGAATAACGCGGCTACGTTGGCTGTGCGGCTGTGCGTTGCGCCCGGACAGACGGAACGCGTGCGTTTCGTCATCGCGTGGTATTTCCCGAATCGCACCAACGACTGGAACCCGAACGCCGACGCGTGTGCCTGTCAGCGCGGTATCCCCAACCGGTGGCGTAACTACTACGCGTTCCTCTACCGTGACGCCGAGACCGCCGCCCGGTACGCCCTCGCCTACTGGGATTGTCTCTACGACAAGACGCGGGCCTTTCAGGATACGCTTTTCGGTTCGACGCTGCCTGTGGCGGCGCTGGACGCGATATCCGCTAACCTCTCTATCCTGAAGAGCCCGACCGTGATGCGGTTGGAGGACGGCACCTTCTACGGCTTCGAAGGATGTCATCCCGACGCAGGCTGTTGTGAGGGGTCCTGCACGCACGTCTGGAACTATGCACAGGCCTTGCCGTACCTCTTTCCCGCCTTGGAGCGTTCGATGCGGGAGGCGGACTACGCCTACAACCAACGACCCGATGGCGGTATGCCCTTTCGCCTCCAATTGCCGCTGGGCACCGGGCCCGCCGATTTCCGGCCCTGCGCTGACGGCCAGTTTGGCGATGTGATGAAGGTCTATCGTGACTGGAAGATCTGCGGCGACACCGAATGGCTGCGAGGGCTCTGGCCTGCGGTCAAGCGCTCGATCGCCTTTGCCTGGTCTGACCAGAATGAGGACCGCTGGGATCCTGAGAAGACGGGTGTGTTGTGGGGGCGCCAGCACCACACGCTGGACATGGAGCTCTTTAGGCCCAACGCCTGGCTGACGGGGTTCTACCTGGGTGCGCTCAAGGCCGGGGCCGAGATGGCAGAGGCTCTGGGCGAACCGGAGATCGCTGCCGCCTATCGTGAGATCTTCCGGCGGGGCAAGGCCTGGGTTGACACGCATCTCTTCAATGGCGAGTACTACGATCAGGAGATTGATCTGGGTGACCGGAGCGTGATAGAGCCCTTCAGCGCCGGCGATGGCTCGATGGTGGGCGACACGCTGGCCTCCTACTGGGATACGGAGCACGAAGAGATCAAGTACCAGATTGGGGAGGGCTGCGGCATCGACCAGGTGCTGGCCCAGTGGCACGCCAACCTGTATGGACTTGGCGAGCTCTTCGACCCCGCCCAAACGAGGTCAGCGCTGGCTGCGATCTTCCACCACAATTTCAAAGATCCCCTGCGGGGCTTCTTCAACCCCTGCCGGGTCTTCGGTCTGAACGACGAGGCCGGTCTGGTCATCGCCGACTGGCCCGAGGGGCGCCGCAGGCCGATCATTCCTGTCCCTTACGCGCAAGAGGCGATGCACGGCTTCGAGTATGCCGCGGCGATCCAGATGATCCAGTCGGGTTTGGTGGATGAGGGCATGGCCGTCATCCAGGCCGTGCGTGACCGCTACGATGGCGAGCGGCGCAATCCATGGAACGAGTTCGAGTGCGGCAGCAACTACGCCCGTTCGATGGCGAGCTACGCGCTGCTCAACGCGTTCAGCGGCTTCAAGTTCGACATGGTCAAAGGCATCATCGGCTTCAACCCGATTATGGGGCAACATGATACCTTCCGCTGCCTGTGGTCGCTGGACAGCGGCTGGGGCACGGTGGAGATCGGTCGCCATCTGATCACGTTGTCCGTCATCGAGGGGACGCTGACCCTGACGGCACTGGATCTCCCCTTTGTCAAGCCGGGACGCATTGCCGGCGTTTCCATCTGTGGCAGTGCGCCCACCTGCGAGCATCTCGAGCGCTCGCTGGTGTTTGACCATCCCCTGGTTCTAGATGACGGTAGCGCGCTCGAGGTGCGCATCGGGGCTTAGGATAGCCGGCGGCGGAGGTGCTGGGTATCAGAGATTCCTGTTAAGCACAGGATGGGCGCGTTGGCTCAAGCATGTTGCCATATGGGAAGTTCGCTTAGCATCGGCAGCCCTGACGCCTTGGGGCTATACTATAGATCTTCAGGTAACGAATCGGACGACAAGCCGACTTGACAAGAGAGCGGGAAATGCACATCCTTAGGAGTAAGTGTCCAGTTCACTCACAAGGAGGCATTTCCCAATGGCAAGTATACGTGTGGACATCTCGAAAGCAACTCGGAAAGACCTGCAAGCGCTTCTGGCTCGGGCGTATCGATGTGGCGACCACCGCCTGGTGCGCCGGGTAACAGCGGTGCTGAGCCTGGCCCTGAGCAAGGATGTGTACTTGACGATGGACCTCGTCGCCGCAGCGCGCTCAAGCATCTATCTCTGGCTGTGCCAGGTGCTCACGCAAGGCGTGGACAGCTTGAAGTTGCGGAAGTCGCCGGGACGTCCGCCACGGCTGACCAAGACGCAGAAGCAGCAGTTGGTCGCAGCACTGGAAGCTGGACCGGAAGCCACGGGGTTCGTCACGGCGTGTTGGACCGCGCTGTTGGTGCAGCAGTGGATCGAGCGCGAGTTCGGGGTGCTGTACAACCGGCACTACGTCTGCGAGTTGCTGCACAACCTGGGGTTTTCGTACCAGAAGGCTGCGTTCGTCTCGGATCACCTGAACCCCAACGCCCGACAGCAGTGGTTGGAGGAAACGTGGCCCGGAATCCTGCGCACAGCGCGTGCCAAGAACGCGTGGATCCTGTTCGGAGACGAGGTCAGTTTCGCGCAGTGGGGCTCGCTGGGCTACACCTGGGCACGCCAAGGCCAGCAGCCGGTGGTCAAAACCTCCGGCAAGCGCAAAGGGTACAAGGTCTTGGGCGTCATCGAGTTCTTCTCGGGACACTTCTTCTCGCAGACCTTGACGGAACGCTTCAACTCCGAGTCGTACCAAGCCTTCCTCTCCTACGTGCTGGCGCAGACCGA
>JAFGNI010000417.1 GCA_016927095.1 Anaerolineae bacterium
GGCGACGTGAAGACCCAGAGCGGCAAGGTGCGCGTCAAGTGGAAGGGGGATCTGAAAGGCGGTTCGCTGGTGGATTCCGGCGAGGTGACCGTGAAGGCGAAGGGCGACATCATGCTGGACATCGACGCCACTGCTGCTGAGTCAGACGAAGTGACGGTCTGACTTTGCCAACAGATCCTTCCAGGAAGCTGCGCGCCACCCTCGCATAGCGGGTGATCCGCCCATAGAGAAGCATCGCGTGGTTGGCGGGGTGGTGCTTCCTGGAAGGTGCGGAGGGTGAACGGAAGGTCCGCTAGATGACGTCAGAGGCTAGCGCCATCCGCTGCCGGGTGGCGCGGATTGAGCAGTGCAACCAGCGCGGCGGACGGACACTCACGCTCGTCGACCTAATCGAGGCCGGTACCGTAAGCCTCGATATGGCTGCTTACCTGGCGGCGGTGGTGGCGTGCGGTCACTCGCTGCTGGTGGGCGCCAACCCAGGTGGTGCGGGCAAGACCACAGTGATGGCAGCGCTACTGGCTTTCCTGCCGCCAGGCTGCGCCATTGAGGCGGTGGCAGACCGCCGCGCGCTGGTCGCGGCTGCCCACGACCACGCCTACGGCGAGACATGCTATCTTGCTCACGAGGTGGGCGCCGGGAGCTACTACGCTTACGTCTGGGGCGCTGACGCGCGGGCGTTCTTTGCCTTGGCGGGACGGGGCCACATCATTGCCACCAACCTTCACGCTGATACCCTGGCCGAGACGCGAACGCAGCTCTGTGATGAGAACGGTGTCGCACCTTCTGACCTGCAGGCGGTGACGCTCAAGCTCTATCTCCGTCTCTATCGCGGGCGCGGGTGGTATGTTGACCGGCGGGTGAGCCACGTCTATGAGTCTGACGGCCAGCGGGACCGGTTGATCTGGACGCATTCAGCCGCAGGTGGTTTCCGGCGTGAGGCATCGAGTGCCGTCGTATCGGTGGCGGCGGTGCAGGTGTGCCGGGCATTTCTGGCGGCGTTATTGGAGGCCGGCACTCGCGAACTGGCGCCGCTCGTGACCGAGGTGTTCTCGCGAGTGTGATGGGTTCAGTACCGCGTTTTGGGTGTATCATAGGAGTGGTTCATCTGCCGACCGGGCGGGCTGTTGTCGTTAGCGCAACACTGCTGCCGGTCGAGTCTCTTCCAGAGGAGGTTGCACGACACCGGGATGGCTGAGGAAATCGAATTCGTCACCAACTACAACGATTTAAGCACCGACCGCGGCTTCCAATTCGAGCTCTTTTGTGATCGCTGTGGGTCGGGCTACCGGACCCCGTTCAAGGCCTGGTCGGTTGGTACCGCCACCTCGCTGCTGGACACTGCCAGCAGTCTGTTCGGTGGGGTCTTCGGCGCGGCTGCGGACGTGGGCGAGCGCGTGCGTTCCGCGGGCTGGCAGCGAGCGCACGATGAAGCGTTTCACACGATGTTGGAGGAGCTGCGACCGCAGTTCGTCCAGTGTCCTCGTTGCCAGTCGTGGGTCTGTCGCAAGAGCTGCTGGAACGACCGCCGGGGTCTCTGCAAGGATTGCGCCCCCGATATGGGCGTTGAGATGGCGGCGGCCCAGGCGAGCCGGAGCGTCGAAGAGGTCTGGGCCCACGCAGCGATGGCTGAGGAGGACAAGAAGCTCGGCAAGGAAAACTGGCGTCAGACCATAAAGGCCACATGCCCCAACTGCGAGGCGCCGCTGGACGCCAACGCGAAGTTCTGCCCGGAGTGCGGGGCGAAGCTCAAGGTGGAGCGGCGATGTCCCGAATGCAACGCGAAGGTGGCGGCAAAAGCCAAGTTCTGTCCGGAGTGCGGGACCAAGCTGACGTAGACCGAACGTGCACCGAGGCAGCGACAACAGAGGGCGCCCGGGAGATCGATCTGACGGGCGCCGCTGTGCTCGTCGCGAACAGCAGTTCTAGATCTTGGGTGCAAGCGTCAGGATGGATGTCCGGAGCGCAACGCATGGTGCGGTAGCGCGAGCATGCGACCCGCACACCGATCTCCAGACGACGTGTCTGTCTGCGTGGTGCTAGGCTCCGGCGCTGACGTCCCGGGCGGCGTCGTCCACCTCGCTGCGTGGCGTGATCAGCACTTTGTCGACGCGGCGACCGTCCATGTCCATGATCTCGATGCGCATGCCGTGATAGTCGAAGTGGCGACCCTCGGACGGAAGGCCCTTCAGATGCGCCATCACGAAGCCGCTGACAGTCTGGTAGCCATGGTAGCGCACGTCCATCTCGGCCTCCACGCCGAGGATCTCCCAAAGCCGTTCGACTCGCAGCATGCCGTCGACCAGCCAGGTCCCATCCTCGCGCTCCAGCGCTTGCGGCTCCTCTGGCTCTCCCTCGGAGACGATCTCCCCGACGATGGCTTCCAGCAGATCCATATCGGTGACCATGCCTTGCACGCTACCGTACTCGTCGGTGAGTAGGGCGATGTGGTTGCCCTCCTGCTTGAACAGCTCCAACACCCGTAGCGTCGACATGCTCTCGGGAACGAACATAACGGGCCGGAGCGTGGCCCGGATGTCGAGAGGTTTGCCCTCGAGGTTGCGGACGACCATATCTTTGGTGTAGAGGATGCCCAGCACGTTGTCGGGATCATCCTCGATCACGGGAAAACGGGAGTGCTTGGCGTCTAGGAGCGTGCTCCGGATCTCGTCCTCGGAGTCCTCAACGTCGATCCACTCGATCTGGGTGCGCGGCGTCATAAAGGCGTCGACGCGGCGTTCGTCCAGCCGCAGCACGCTCTCGATCATGTCCTGTTCGGACTCCTCGAAGACACCGAGCTCAGTGCCCTGCTCGATCAAGACCGCGATCTCCTCCGGGGTTACATCGAGCTCGTTGGAGAGCTTGACACCCAGCAGCCGCAGCAGACCCTCGGAGGAGGTACTTAGCAGCCAGACGATGGGGCGCGTGATCTTGGCCAGCGCCTGCATAGGGCCTGCCACCAGCGCGGCGACGCGCTCGGCGTTGTTCAGCGCCAACCGTTTGGGCGTAAGCTCCCCGATCACCAACGAGATGTAGGTCACCAGGAGGACGACCAGCGCCGCTGCTACGATCTCCGAGTAAGGCTCGAGGAACGCAATGCTCCGCAACCGCAGTGCGATATTCGCCGCCAGCGTCGCCTCACCAAAGGCGCCGGCCAGGATGCCGATGAGGGTGATGCCGATCTGGACGGCAGCGAGGAAGTTAGTCGGATCCTCTGCGAGCGCCAGTGCGTTCCGGGCACGCCGGTTGCCGGTGTCCGCCTCCTGGCGTAGGCGGGCCTTGCGTGCCGAGACGACGGCGATCTCCGACATCGCTAGGATGCCGTTGAAGACGGCGAAGATCAGGATGATGGCTACCTGAACGAGCGGACTGCCCATACGATCCCTTCCGGCTTGGTGCGTTAGCTCTATGCCCCTAGTGTACCCTATTCCGCCGGATTCTCACGCGACCCAGCCGTGCCCCGGGCGTGGCACAGCGAGGGCTCGGGTTCCAAAGAAGGCCTGCTGTGGAGACGCAAGATCGTAGCGTCGCAGCGGCCTAGCGTCTTGGCGGCGTAGCCATCCGCGGTCTGCCTCAGGTGCATCCGTATCTCTCCTGCATAATGGCGGGCGGGTCTGACTACTGCTTCCTCAGATGCTGTATCAGATCTTTCTTGATCGGATCCAGCGTCGGCAGTACGGGCGAGTACGCAAGCTCAATTTTCAAGTGTTGGGCTGGGGGCGCCAGCAGATGGAGGAGGACCTGACGTGAGCTCACGACTAGGTTCGGACGCAGGTTGTTCTTTGCCAGGAGGCTCACGAAAACCGCGGGGATGCGCTCGTACATGGCCTCGACCGAAGGCTCTGTGCTGAGTAGCTCAAAGCCCAACGCATAGCCGCTGCGACTGTCCACCACGCCCAGGTTGTAGGGCGTCACGGCGCGGTCGCTCGGCTCACCGACCCCGAATGGTAGTAGGAAGAGATCGACTTCCAGCTGTACGTCGCGCTGCGGCAGGCCCCTGACGGTGTCCATCAAGTTGCTGTCAATCCCGATGGCCAAGGTCGGCGGCACGTGCTCGGGGGCCGGCCTGATCTCGTCGTGCCATACACGGCCTTCGCCTTTTACCTTACGCACGCGAACTAGGTAGCTATCGGCTTCCTCGGGAACGAGGATATCAGGATCCGACTTGATGCGTGGGGCCATCTCGACAAGCTGCTGTAGGACTAGTGTCAGAAACCGCGCTTCTACGGCACTCACGGGGCCGGGGAAGTAGCCAGGCTGATAGCTCCGAAACTGGGGCCAGCGTCTCTGCCCTTGGAGATCGAGCTGTAGGCGCGCGATGATGTCCAGGTCTCCCTCGTCCAGCGTTGCGGGTTCCTCAAACGAAGCCTGTAGCTGTGGTGTCATAAGTACGTCCTCAGGGCGCATGCTATCGCCAAGACTCTCGAGTTGCCAGAAGTCGTGGAGGCCACGCCCGCCGAGGTAGACCGCGACCGCATAATGGTCGCCAAGCGTTCCCATCACGCTGGCGAAGCCCAGGTCGCCAGTCTCGGGGTTCTCGACGCCGAAGATCTCAGTCTCCTCCATGAAGGTCCAGGGCGCCAGGTCCCAGACTGCGGCCGCGGCTTCATACAATGCACGCCATTCCTCCAGGTTAGGGTCTTGGATCTTCATCTAGCCGTTGGCTCCTTTCTGCTCCAGAACTCCTCGAATGCGCAGCGGAGCAGCGCCTGCTTAGCATCAGTCGCATTCGCTGGCATAGCTCCTTCCCGCGCCGGCAAGCGTTGTCAGTGGGCGGTCGGCCCGCCGATGACCTGCCCGGCGTCGGTCTCCCCGTCGCCTGTCGCCATCCAGTCTCTCTTGGTGTGCGCACTCAGATCGGCCGGGACCAGCCTTTCGATGTCATCGATCAGGGCTATCAGCTCTGTATACTGCACGGTGAATGCCTCCGGCCCCTTGCCAGGATAGAGGATGTTTTCGATACGCTCAACGGCGCGCTCTGGTGCGACCTCGAAGTGGCGGACAAAGTGCAGGTTGTTGCCATCGCCAGGATAGTAGGTCTCATTGAGCGCGAAGAGCACCTGCAGTGTGTTGTGGACCAGGTGCGCAGTGATGCTCGCTAGGAAGACGACGTCGCCCTGCTCGACCTTGTGCAGATAGTGGTAGTCCGGTCGCCAGTAGCGGAGCGAGCGGAGGTGCTTATCGAGAATGGCCTGTTTGAGCCGTGGAGAGTAGGTGCTGAGTCGCTCACGCCATCCCGCGAGAACACCATATGGGTCTTCGATGACAGCCTGGTTGTAGGCATCGGTGACCACGTAGTAGCCCCAGATCGCCCAGACCAGGTCGATGGGCTCGCCTTCGCCTGCTTCCCAGCGGTCGAGTTGTGCTTCGATGTCCGCGATCGTGCGAACCCAGCAGCCGTCGATGATCACGCCTTTCTGGGCCCAGCGTTCGATGGCGACCTGGAGTGCGGCGGATGCAGCGGGATCGTCGCTTCGCCGCTCACAGAAGAGGCGAAAGTCGAGATCAGAGGCGGCGTCGAAGGTCCGTTTGCCGTAGGACCCGCCGATGGAGACGGCGTACTTGCCCTCGCCCAGCGCCCGGCATAGGGGGAGTAACTCGTCGATCACAGGTTGGATCTCAGGTGGGAACATCGTATTGGCCTCACTTGTCCTTAGACGAACCGTATCACGGCATCAGGTTCAGTATACACCGAACGCGCTCGACTGCTTGGGGGCGGGCGGGGGCCTCGCACATCCAAGGGGGCTGCGCGAACGGCAGCGCCCAAGGCCCCGCAGAAGGCCCTTGGGCGCGACGATGCTTGGGCGCGACGACGGTGCGTTGGGCGCGCTCGCGTCAGGAGGTTCTTCGGCAGTGCAGAAGGCCCTTGGCCTCAGCGCCGGTAGACGAGCCGGAGGCCACAGAAGCGCATCCCGCTGTCAGGGAGGTCCCAATCGTGAAAGGCGCAGCGGGCGTGGAGGCGGTCGTTGACGAAGGAGCCGCCTCTGAGAACCCAGCGCTTGCCGTCCAGCGTGGTGGCCCATTCCCAGACGTTGCCGGCCATGTCGACGCACCCATAGGGGCTGTCGCCGTGGGGGCTGTACTGCCCCACCGGGGTCGTGGTTTGCACGCCGGCTTCCTCGGAGTTGCAGCGTCCATGATCCCAGGTTCCCCAGGGGTATCTGCGCCCGTCCGTGCCTCGAGCGGCTTTCTCCCATTCTTGCTCGGTCGGGATAGCGCCGCCTGCCCATGCCGCATAGGCCTCGGCATCGTACCAGGCGACATGCACGACCGGGTGGTCTGCCAAGCCCAGAGGGAAGGTGCGCCGCCCCTTGTCCCAGTTGTAGGGTGTTGCCCATGCTCTGTCGAGGTAGGGCACCGGATAGTCGGAGTGAGCGTCGATGAACTGCTGGTAGGCAGCGTTGGTCACCGGCATCCGGTCGATGCTGTAGGCGGGCAGCTCGCGCAAGTCCTTCTGTGGGCCAAACAGAAAGGGACCCGCCGGAACCTCGACTAGATCCCGGCGGGTGTCGTGGGCATATGAACTCAACGGGCCAGCTTCTCCAACTCGTGCGCGACCTGGGTAGGCCTCAGGTCCTCGGCAGGTGTGCCGCTCATCGCCTGGGCGATGGCTGCCAGCTGCGTGCACAGCGAGATGGCCATCCCCACGTCAAGCTGCTTCGGCTTGTTGCCGGCCAACCGCGCGTAGTTGTCGTGATAGATCTTCTGGAGCACATCGTCGGGGAGCGACATCCCGCGGATCACGCCGTCCTCGGGCTTGCCCAAGAGCATATCCACGGTCTCGGGCACCCGGAAGGTATCCTCGGTCTCGAGCCAGCGGTAGACGATGCCGGCGCGAACGGTGGCTTCCTCGACTGTATGCCGGCTGGCAATATCGCTGCCATAGACGATGCGGTCGGCGTATTTGAGGAAGAAGTCACGCGTTGCGTCGACGTCGTGGGACATGTTGTAGAGCATCTCGATCCCCGGCGTCAGGTCAAGGTGAACATAGGGATGGGCGTCGAGGAAGCGGCTTGCCCTGGGCAGGTCGGCCGACAGGAAGTAGAAGTGGGCGAAGATGATCTTGAGGTCGGGATAGCGGGCCAGCACGTTGTCGACCTCGGTGTACATCTGCTCCTTGGTGACGTCGTCGGGACCGTAGCCCCAGCCCCGCTTCTGCGCCCATTCTGGTAACAGCTCGGGTCGCCAGAACTCCTCGGGGTCGTTGACATGCCAGGTGATGGGCAGTCCCACCTCCTCAACGTGGGCCCAGTAGTCGGCGAAGTACTCGGAGTCGACGGGGATATTCATTACTTGGCGGGAGGTCGGCTTGCCCTCAATCATCTTGATGCCGTCGCAGCCGAGGTCGACGAAGTCGTCGACCTGCTCGGCGAGGCTGCGGGTCCGTGCCTTGCCGTCCGAGAGCTTCTTCGCGTGGTTGAGCCCCGCAAAGACGTAGAAGACCTCGGGATGCTTAGCCTTCATGTAAAGCGATTGGGGCAGACCCATCCCGGTCTTGGGGTCCTGAATCGAGACCAGGCCAACCTTCTCGACGCCAGTGGCTGCCACCATGTCCATAACGACTGGTTCGGTGTCGATATCGCCCATGTGGATGTGCGCATCGATGATGTGATCCATCTTGGAATTCCAGATACTCATAGTGTCCTCCTGTGTAATCCGCTGCGTTGGTCTGTGGTAGTTCGGCTTTCTCGATCGACTGGGTCTGCGTCCTCGCCCCGGTCTACACGCATAGTCTATAGCTGCTCCAGCATCCCCGCAACCTGGAGGGCATCCGACTCCGCCGCAGGTGCGCCGGACATCGCCTCGGCTATGGCAGCCACGTCGTGGCAGGTGGCGATGGCCTTGCCGCGGTTGAGCGGCTTTGGTGCGGCGCCGGCAAGCCGTGCAAAGTTGTCGCGGTAGATCCTCTGCAGCACATCATCGGGCAGAGAAAGCCCCCGGATGACGCCGTCCTCAGGCTTCCCCAAGAGCATATCGACGGTTTCTGGGATCCGGTAGGTGTCGTCGCTCTCCAACCAACGGTGGACGATGCCAGCGCGCAGGCGCGCCTCCTCAACGGTGATGTCCGGCATGATGTCGGTCCCGTAGACGATGCGGTCGGCCCACGTGATGAAAAAGTCGCGCGTGGCATCGACGTCGTGGGACATGTTGTAGAGCATCTCGATGCCCGGTGTCAGGTCGATGTGGACATAGGGGTGCGCTTCCAGGAACCGGCTCGCACGGGGCAGGTCCGCAGAGAGGAAGTAGAAGTGGGCGAAGATGATCTTGAGGTTGGGGTGGCGGGCCAGCACATGGTCGACCTCGCTGTACAGCTGCTCCTTGCCGACCATATCGGGCCCGTAGCCCCAGCCCTTCTCCTGCGCCCAGGCCGGGAGCAGCGCCGGCTCCCAGAACTCCTCCGGATCTGCGACGTGCCACGTGATGGGCAGCCCTACCTCGTCGACGCGGGCCCAGTAGTCGGCGAAGTAGTCCGAATCCATCGGCACATTCAGGTCCCGCCGCATCGCCGGTTTTCCCTCGATCATCTTGATGCCTTCACAGCCGAGGGCAACGAAGTCATCGACCTGCTCCGCCAGGGTCTTCGTCTGCACTGCGCCGTCGGTGATCTTCATCGCGTGGTTGAGTCCGGCGAAGACGTAGAAGGTGCCGGGGTACTTCGCCTTCATGTAGCATGCCTCGGGCAGGCCCTTCCCGGTCTCAGGAAACTGGATCGACACGAGGTTGATCCTGTCTGTGCCTGTCGCCTCTCGGATCTCCATCAGCGTCTGCTCCATAGGCAGATCCCACATGTGCACGTGGGCGTCGGTGATGTGGCTGACCTTCGAGTCCCATACGTCCATCTCTGTCCTCCGATCTGATCTGGTCATAGGATGCGCGGCTGCGTCTACGAGAAGTGTAGGCCCGGGTTGGACAGGCGCAAGTTGTCATCTAGTCACCGTCCTGCGGTCTAGCGGCGTGAGTGGGTATAATAGTTGGATACGTGTCAGATTGACGGGGCCCTGCGACTGACGGCTGACGGTTAGTCGCTACCGCAAGGGTTTGCCGAAATCCGCGATGAAGTAGTAGCCCCACGTCGTCTTGGCGACGCCGATGCCGATCTCGGTGAGCCAGGTGGTCAGCAACGTGCGACGGTGGGGATCGTTAGGGGGCACCTCATCCATCCAGATGTCGATGGCGCCCTGCGGGGTGGGGCGGATGGCCCAGCACTCGGCCCAGCTCGCGGGGACGTAGCCCGCGCGCAGGATGCGCTCCTTGATGGTGGACCCATCGGAACCGGTGTGGCTGCAGCTGCCGCGGGCGGCGCAATCGTCGGCCTGGACTTGGGCCGCGCGGGCCAAGGTCTCGTTGTAGACCAGCGGCGGGAGCTGGTGCTGCGCGCGCACCTCGTTCATGATGCGCACCGTCTCGTAGGGCCAGTCTGCGGCAGCCGGCGTGCCGGCCTGCACCGGCGGCACTGGCGTTGCCATGGTCGTGGGCTGGGCGGCGGCGCCGGCCTCAGCGACCTCTTCTGCCTCTGCCGTCTCGGGTGCCTGCGCCGGTTCGGGCTCGTCCGCCACGGCAGGTAATACAGGGTCCGGGGCCTGCGCCACAGCGCCGGTGACGGCTCGGGGTTCGGTGAACGTGGTCAAGGGTAGCACCAGCGTCTGCCCAATGCTCAGGAGGTCAGCGTCGGCCAAACCGTTGGCGCCCTGGAGGGCCAGAAGGGGCAGGCCGTAGACTGCGGCGATCTCGCTGAGGGTCTCACCTTCTGAGACGACGTGGACGATCCAAAAGGGTGACGCGCCCTCCCAGGCGCCGGCAGGCGGGATGGTCAGTTGCTGACCCAGCCGGATGGTGAGCGCATTACCCAGGTCGTTCTGCAGCTGGATGGCTGCCATCGGCACACCATGGTCCAGCGCGAGACCCAGCAACGTGTCGCCCGCGGCAATGGTCACGGTCTTGGCGTCGAGGGTGGCGACTGCAGTGGGTGCCGCAGTCTCGACCGCCACGGGCGTCAGGCGGGCGTGGGGCGTGGTGGTCGGTGGTAAGGTTGGGGCCGGCTGGGCAACTGCAGCGGCCTCGGCGCCCTGGTCCGGCGCGACGGATTCTGCCTGCGGTGCCGTGATGGGTGTACGCTCGGGCGCCGGTGTCGTCGTTGCCTGGTTTGCATCGCAGCCAGAAAGCACCACTAGGGCTGCCAGGGCCGGCAGCCAGCATCGTCGGAACATAGCGGCATGGTACC
>JAFGNI010000418.1 GCA_016927095.1 Anaerolineae bacterium
CGGGTGTTAGGCGCCAGGGCACCTAAGGCCCCCAGCGCCGCAGCATAGGTCAAGTACCCCAGAAGGAAGTAGAGTGCAGCCCAGATGAAGAAGCCTCGTGGCAGCACCGAAGAGAGCGACATCGCGCTGAGTCCCAGCGCGGGTATGCCGCTGCCCAGCGTGAAGAGGCTGCCGCCCATCCAGATCGCCATCTGCAGCAGAGCGACCACACCCAGGGCAACGATCTTGCCCAGCATCAGCTCGCGCGGTCGCAGACTCAGGAGAAGCACCTCGACCACGCTGTTCTCCTTCTCCTTGCTGACACTGCGGAGCATGAAGCCGCTGCTCATCGTGATGACGAAGAAAAAGACAAACAGCAGGAAAAACGGGATGACCGTTGAGGCACCAGAGCCGCCAACCTCGTCCACCTCAGCTTCCCCGTCCAGGGCCACACGTTCGGTCTTGACCGAAGCCATCGGATTGCGTAACAGCGCAGCGACGTCTGCATCACCTGTAAGGTTGTAGGTCAAGACATACCGAAACCGGTCGTCCTCGCCCAGCGAGCCAAAGGGCGAGTAGTCAGCCTGGATCAGCTCCAGCTTCCCTTCAGCCAGGATGTCTTCAGGTACGATATAGTATTCGTCGATCTCCCCAGCGTCCAGCGCAGCGCGAGCCGCCACCACATCCGGATAGGAGACCAGCCGGTCGTCGGAGACGTCCTCTGGCACCCGGACAATCACCCCTGCCAGGTCAACATAACCTGTCGGCTTTTGCTCCGCCTCCGGCGCCCCAAGGAAGAGCTCGGCGATACCGCCCTCAGGCGCGTCACCCCGGGTCACCAGATCTTGCGCTAGAAACTGCGAACCGAAGGTGATCGAGAAAGTGATCAGTGGGATGGCGAAGGCCGTGAGCCAGAAAGAGGCCTTGCCTATAGTCGAGACTATCTCGTGTTTGATCACCAGAAGCACATTACGCATGGCTTGTAGGCTCCTTTTCCAACGTGGGCGCTTGCCCCCGCAGCCCCTTGAGAATGCTTCTGAACCGCAGGCGCTGCCCATACCGGAGCATCCCCATACGGAGGACCTTGCCGGCCACCCAGAGACTGCCCAAAGCGGCGCCCATCAGAAGTACCCAGCTCGCGACCATCTGCCAGAGCGGCACAGTCGCCATCCCCCACCGCAACAAGATGGTGAGGAAAGAAGTGGTGGGGAAAAGGGTAAGCACCACCAGGAAGGGGCTGTTAGCATTGACGAGGATCAGCGTGACGAAGAAGATGGGCAGGATGAAGAGCATGTTAAGAATGCCCGAGATCTGCTGCCCCTGCTGACGCTCGGTCACCGCGGCGCCAATCGACGTCATTATCCCCGCGATCAGCGTAAACGTGGGCAGGAAGTAGAGCACCAGAACGATGAGAAGATCCCAAGGCACCCGCAGGGTTCGCAGCGGCTCCAGATACCGGCCGGCCACCAGCGCCCCGGCCACCAGGGTCGCCACCCAGACCAGGATCTGGGTGAGCGAAACGCTCATCAGGCCCACGGCCTTGCCCGCCATCAACCGCGTGGGCGAGAGGGACGTGGCCAGGATCTCCATCGTGCGGTTCTCTTTCTCCTCGGTGACCGCTTCGAGCAGGTACCCACCGGCACTGGAAACGGCAAAGAACATAAAGAAAGCGACGATGAACGGCAACAGAAAGCTGAAGACGTTGTCCTCGCTGAGCTCGCGCCGTCCGTCTCCGGAGCGTACGGCAAGATCAAACCCCCGCGATAGCCGGGCTCGGACCTCGGGCGGCTGCCGCTCCACAAGACTGGCGTGCAGGAAGTCCTCAAAACTGCTGCTCACACGCTCTCCTGGCTCTGATTCACCGTGGACCAGACGGAGTTCTTTGGCGCTGAGATAATCCTGCGGTACCACGTAGTAGGCTTGGATTGAACCTGCTTCAAGCGCAGCACGAGCGGCGCCTTCGTCGGGAAAGCCCTGGAAAGGATGCTGGAAGCGGCTCTCCGCCTCCAAAGCAGCGCGAACAACGGGATCAAGAACGCCGGCAAGGTCAACGTAGCCGACGGGGCGCGAGTCGCCGCCGCTGAGGACAACCAAGGCCGAGATGCCGCCTACCGCCACCATGAGCAGTGGGAATCCCAAGACAGCGACAAGGAACGAGCGCTTTCTCACTTGCTTCAGGTACTCATGTTTCGCGACCAACCAGACCTTACGCATAGGCACCCCCTCTGAGGGCATCCTCACGATCGCCATCTGCGCCCTGCCCCGCTTTCACAACATTGATGAAGATGTCATCCAGTGAGGGCTCAGCAATCTCGAAGCGTTCGATCTTGACGCCCTCCTGAGCCGCCAGCGCGTGGAAGACGTCTTGGGGCGACGTACCGGGCGCGAGCGCCAAGTGCCACGCTCCATTATGGCGGCGCGCCTCCAGTATGCCGGGCAGGCTCGTGAAGTCGCCCTGCCCTTCCAGCGTGATGGCGTTGCCGGCGAAGTCGCGTTTGATGTCGTCAACGGCGCCGTAGAGCACTGTGTTCCCCTGGTTGATCAGGACGATACGGGTGCAGAGCGCCTCCACCTGGTACATCTGATGGGTGGACATGATGATGGCCTTGCCCGCCGCGCGTTGCTCCTCGATGATATCCTTCACAAGCCGGGTGTTCACCGGATCCAACCCCGAGAAAGGCTCGTCAATCACGATGAGATCGGGGTCGTGGATCAATGCCGTGATAATCTGGGCCTTCTGTTGCATACCTTTCGATAGCTCCTGCACTTTCTTGTCACGGTGATCGTAGAGGTCGAGCCGGCGCAGCCACTGATCCAATCGCGCACTGGCTTCACCTTGTGGGACGCCCTTCAATGACGCCAAGTAGACCAGCGTCGGCGCCAGCTTCAGGTCCTGGTAGAGGCCGCGATCCTCAGGCAGATACCCGATGCGGTTCTTCTTCTCCTCCGTCATCGGACCGCCGAAGATGGTGACCGTGCCCCCATCGGCACGGAAGATATCGAGCATCATCCGAATGCTGGTGGTCTTGCCTGCCCCGTTGGGGCCCAACAGGCCAAAGATCTCACCGGCGTAGACCTCGAAACTCACGTCCTTCACAGCCTGAAATGCGCCGAAGGACTTGGAAAGATGAGAAACAGCAGCTGTAGCTTCCATTCTGGGGTGACTCCTTCTACGGACCTCGAGCGGTTTCCTATCCAAACTCTATTCTATTATACTAGGACGGAGGGGAGAGCTGAAGCGGCCCAAGTAGGAATTCATCCTTGGCCCTAAGGACAGTTTTGGCCCCTGGACGTCCGACCAGGAGCGTTGATCGGTCTCGACTCGAATCCCCAGCTGGTCACTGCGTTCGGGGTTGAGACCTGCCCTCGCGTGACTTCGTAGTTCCTAGTACAAGACAATGCTAGAACGTGCTCAATGATGGTAACAGATCCGTGCAGCAGCTCAAGGAGCGCAGATCACCAATGGAAGACCATGCCCCTTCCCTCGCCAGCCGCAGTGCTCTGATCTGGCAGGGCTTCCACCACACCTGGACCTACAACCACCGTCTCAACCGGTTCGGCAGTTATGCCATCCAAGCTGGCTCCCTGCCCGGCAGCGATGGCCCGCTCGTCGTCCACGCCGCAGCCTCCGGCACAGGCGGAGACTCAGCGGATTTCGTGGAGTTCGCCACCTGGGTTGCGGATGCGAAGGGCGTGGCCTTCCAGGCTGGCGTCGCCGAGACGGTGTTGGAGTGCCAGCGGGGTGATCCTGAGCCTTTTGTGATCCGGATTGCTGACTTACCCCTGGCGCCGGAGCTGCAAGGGCGTGACGTTATGACGGTCGTCATCAACGGTTTCGATCTCATCGCCACCGAACACGCGGAGAAACTACTCACGCTGGACATAGAGGCCTCGGAGCCCGTTCTCACCACAGGTGGGACCAGGGCCCGCCTCCAGATCTTCGGCAACCTGTGCTTCGACTGCCGCAGCTCAGAATGCCAGCTTCTGCCGCTGCGTGTGGAAATCGATCGGGGGGAGAAGGCGGGGCCTGCGGAACAGCCGGTCCAGATCCACGACGGTGCGAACGCCGAGTTGCCCGAGCCCTATCAGAAGCGGGGCATCAGCCGGCGTAAGGTTGACCGCACGGCCCGTTGGGTCAAGCAACGCCTCATCAAGCTCACCGACGTCGAGGAGGTGAAGCGCTCCATCGCTGGTGACGATGGTGACATCCTGCGGCGCAGGCTCTTCCGCATGTTCGGTCGCAGTATCTTCCTGAAGTTCCTCAAGTGGCGGTTCTCAGCGCCCTATACCCTCCGGGTATACTACCTCATCATCGCCGGCGATGCTGATGCGTTGCGCGTGACGGAGAGCCCGGACCTGGCCCACGCCTACAGCTGGGATCTGGACCACGAGATCCACCAAGAGGAGCTGGGCGTGAAGCCCATCCGTTTGGAGGCAGATAGCCCGGCACGCTATGCCGTCAACACGCTGGCCTTCAAGCGCCTACATACTGATGTGATCATCGACGAGCGTCAAGGCACCGAGGATCCCATCCAGTGGGGCAAGGGCATGCATCTACTGGCGTGGAACTTGGCCATCCGCGACCTCGTGCCGACGGACGGGGTCGTCCGGGCGGAGCTCGACCTCTTCTTCAAGAACTGGAGTGAAGCGATGAACGAGGTGATCACGCTCACCACGTGGGGCGCCGTCCGAGCTGCGGGCACAGCACGTTTCGAGACACGTCTGGCGCTGCTCCAGTTCAGATCGGCCAAAGGCGGCGAACAGCGGCGGCTACCGGGTCGTATCCGGTGGCCCGGCGGCGGGCTGAGCGCTGAGACAGACCGGCGAGCCAGTTACTACCGCACCGTCCCCGGCACGCATGACGAGGAGGCACACGATGCACAGGCTCCGTAACTTCGTGATGCGCCTGAGCATCCATTACATTCTCTTCTCAATCCTCCTGCTGTTGCGCGGCATCAGTCGCGACCAGCAGCTGTTTGGGGTCTGGATTGTCGCCTTCGTCTTCACGCTCCTGTCCGTAAGCCTGCGTCGCGTTTTGCTCACGCTGGCGCTGCCCTTGATCATCATGACAGGAGGGCTGTTCATCTTCGTGGTCGACGTGATTCTGTTGGCTCTGACAGCGACGTTCACCCGGCTGAACGTCGCCAACTTCTGGTGGGCGCTGCTCGGCGTCATCGTCATGAGCACCGCCAACATCTGGATCGAGCGCGCCTTTCGCGATCTCGGATGGCTGCGCGACAGCGAACCGGGGCAAGGTAACGTCCTGACCCGGCCTTCCCCTCCCTGGTGGGTGCGCTTGACGCTCTTTGCGGTGCTGCTCTTCGGAATCGGTTTCAGTTTCGCCATGGCAACACAGCTCTTCCTGCTCACCAGCCGGCTCACCACCAACATGATCGCGATTGCGGTCATCGCCTGCGTCGGCTTTGCTTGCTTCTCCTGGGGGATCGCATGGTTGGTGGCTCACGGCCTAGCGCTGAGTCGCCGGGCACGCTTCAGCATCGTCGCGACCCTCGTCCTGACCATCGCTATCGCTGTCCCTGCAGCCGTCATCATTCTGGTGACACCCCCACTGGACGCCGCCGCCGAGACCGTGACCGGACCTCACACCGAGTTCTGGACCCTTCCAACCGGCTCCGAGATCGCTTACACCCACGTACCGGCAGCCAGCAGCCTGAGGGTGCGGAACCCTATCGTCGTTTTGCACGGGCTGGGAGAGGCAACCCTGGCCGCCGAGATCGCCTTCTTCGGGCAACTCAGCGAATCCGGGCACGACGTCTATCTCTATGACATGGTGGGCAGCGGGGATTCCAGCCGGTTGGGGAATATCGAAGGCTACACGCTGGACCGCCACGTGGCCGATCTGGAGGCGATCCGGGAACACATTGACGGTGACCGTCTGATCCTGATCGCCCACGCCGAGGGTGCTGAGGTCGCAGGGTGGTACATGATCGGGCATCGCGACCGCGTGGAGCGCGTGGTCTTCTACGGCCCCAGCGCGTTGTGGGCGCGTCAGACCTTTGCGCGGGACACAACCCGCACGGGCGCCTCACCGGTGAACACGCTAGCGGGACTGGACGTGCGGTCCACGGTCGCGCTTGCGGTGGCCTACTACAGCCCGCGCACAGCCCAGGCCTATATGCCGCAAGCGGAGCTGACGGCGTGGGCGGACCGGACGGTCGACGAAGGGACGATGGTCTGTCTGGGTAACGCGGCGTTGGCGCCGGACCCTGAGGCCCCGGGCTACAATCCCTATGTTGAGATCGTCGGACGGATCTCGGCCCAGCGAATGGGCGACCCTCGGCCCGAACTGGCGAAGCTGCTGATCCCCACCATCCTCGTGCGTGGCGAGTGCGATCCGGTCGACTCGGCGGTGGTCTGGCAGTACCAGGAGGCACTTCCCTTTCTGCAGACCATCCGTATCGAGGGCGCCGGCGGCATGCCCCATCTGGAGAAGCCGGAGACCGTCAAGGAGATCCTGCTGGACTTCATTATGGAGCAGACCGTGCCCGAGTAGGGGCCTCCTACTGGGGCACGCACTCGCAGGTCCCAACCGAGGGTCGCCACAAGGGATCAGCCACAGGAAGGCCTTTGCCGCCAAACTATAGGGGGGAGATTGCCGAAGTGGGCGGTACAGGACTCGAACCTGTGGCCTCCTCCGTGTAAGGGAGGCGCTCTGACCAACTGAGCTAACCGCCCGGCACCCGCTATGATAGCATTGGTTGGGGTGATGTCAACGGCACAATGAGCTGAGGGCTCTCGCATTTCGACGGGCCTGTTGCATCGGGAGCTCTGCAAGGCGGCTAGCTGAGCCGCCCCCGAGCCGGGTCGGCTACCCGGCCTACACAACAGCCCTTATCCGGCGTCATGTAAAGTGGCCCAATGCGATGGCCCTGGGGCTGAGACTGCTCCGTTTTCCGCTTCAGAGGCGTCGCCTGTCATCTCCACCTTCCGTTGCTGGCGCCTGGTTTGAAATCGGGTAGACTCGTCTTATGGTCCATCGAGGAGGATTAGGGCGAGGTATCCCTTGGCCTTGGACGCTCGCTGTCAGCGTGGCGGCAATCCTGTCGACTGCCTTGTTCCTGACAGGATGCAACCCGCCGATCTCAGAGGCTCTGGAGGAGCCGGTCGCCGCGTCGCCCCTCCCATCGCCTAGCCCGAGCCCGACCCCGACTGTGACGCCAGCCCCGACCATCACGCCGCTCCCACCGCCGACACTGCACCCCACCCCGCTGCCCACGATCGTCATCCCAATGTTGACGCGCACGGCGCCGATGACGCGGGTGGCGGGTACGTTGCCCGAGCTGTGGACGCTGCCGGAGCGCGTCGTGCCCGAGCCCTTTGGAGTCGAGATCCACTTCACCCGCGCGTCGCAGAATGAGCTGGACTACCTAGCAGCCGGCGGCTTCCGCTGGATAAGGATGGACATGTTCTGGCACACGATCGAGACGGACCTGGGCCGCTACACCTTTGCAGCGTACGACTCCCTGGTCGAGGAGATGAACCGGCGCGGGATTCGCATCGTCTTTATCCTAGACTATGGGAACCCGCTTTACGACCATGGCTATCCGCCGACGTCGCCCGGAGGCCAGGCGGCCTTTGCAAGCTTCGCTGCAATCGCCGCCAAGCGTTACCGTGACAAGGGCATCGTGTGGGAGATTTGGAACGAGCCCAACGTTGATCACTTCTGGGTGCCGGAGGCAAACGCGCAGGCGTACGGTGAACTGGCGCTGCGCACCATCGCCGCCATCCGGTCCGCAGATCCGACAGCGCTTGTTGTGGCGCCGGCGACCTCGGGTTACGACTACCCATTCTGGCACGCCCTGGGCAAGATGGGCCTCTTCACGAAAGTGGACGCCGTGACAGTGCATTCCTATGGCGTGCGCACGCCCGAGGAGCTGACGGGCCCACTGCTGAAGCTGCGCGCCCTGGTCAACGGCTATAGCCCGGGCTGGAAGGTACCGGTCCTCTCCGGCGAGTGGGGCTTCTACAGCACCGAAGGCGGGTACACCGAGGGACAACAGGGGCAGTTGCTGGCCCGGCAGTGGTTGGTCAACCTGATGCACGACATCGACCTTAGCATCTGGTACGACTGGCGCGACGACGGTCTCGAGCCCGACAATCCCGAGCACAACTTCGGCACCGTTCACAACGATTACACGGTCAAGCCTGCCTATCGCGCCGCACAGACGATCGCCACCCATTTGGAGGGCTATCAATTCCTCCGGAGCGTGCCGCTGGAGCGCCCAGACGACTATCTCCTCCTCTTTGGAGACGGTGCGCGCACGGCCTTCGCGATGTGGACGACAGGCATCGAACACACAGTGATCCTGCCGGTCTCCGTCTATGAGGTCGCCGGGGTGAATATGGTGGGTGATCCGTACCCGATCGAGAGCGAGGGCGAAGGCCTAGCCGTCTCACTCAGCAGTTCTCCGCGATATCTGCTCTTTCGGGGGGATCAGGCACCGGCCTATCTGGGAGGATGGCGTCCGCTGGATACGATCAACTGCCTGACACGGGGGCCAGATGCGACGATCCCCGTCGTCATCTCGCCCTACGAAAGCATGCCGCTCTACGGTGAACTACAAGTGTGGGCTAGGGGCGCGCTCCGGGGGAGCGCGTCAGTGCGCGTAGAACCCCTGATGGAGGCGCGGGTGCGGGTGCCCGTGGATCTTGATGGCCTGACAGGGAACGTGCCCGCGGAGCTCAGGTTCGTGCTGCAGAACCCGGCGATGGCAGATCTGCAAACGGCGGCCATTTGGCTGCAGATCACCGAGATGGCTGAGACAACACCGTAGGTGATAGAAAGATGGGGCGCACCCGGCGATACACTTCATCGCTTGGCAGGTACACCCCTTCCAGATCGCAGAAGGAGCTAGCGCTTCTTCGCCGGGAGCAGGTGTGTCGCCGTACCCAGGAAGAGCTCGGCGGCTTCGCCCTCGGTCTCGGTGAGGGTTGGGTGGGCGTGAATGGTCAGTGCGACATCCTCCGCCACCGCCCCCATCTCGATGGCAAGCACACCTTCGGCAATCATCTCGCCGGCATCGCGCCCCACGATCCCAAACCCCAGGATGCGCCCCGACTCCGGATCCACGAGGACCTTCGTCAAGCCCTGGGGGGCATCCATGGTCAGTGCGCGACCAGATGCCGACCAGGGGAAGCGGGCCACTTCGACCTCACGCCCCTGCTTCTCGGCTTCCAGCTCCGTCAGGCCGGCCCAGGCCAGCGACGGATCGGTGTAAACCACAGCTGGGATAGCTGCCGCGTCGAAGGCTGCAGGCAGATCGGCGATCACCTCGGCGGCGATACGGCCCTCGTACATCGCCTTGTGCGCCAGCATCAAGCCGCCCACGACGTCGCCAATCGCGAAGATGCCGGGATCGGCAGTGCGCTGTTGTTCATCGACGACGATGAAGCTGCGGTCGTCGACCTCCACTTTGGTGTTCTCTAAGCCGATATCACCGGAGTTCGGGCGCCGGCCCACGGCCACGAGCACACGGTCGAAGCGCTGTGTCTTCGCCTCCAGATCACCCTCGAAGGTTACCTCGACATAATCCTCGTTCTCCGTCATGCTGGCAACTTTGGTCCCGGTGTAGATTGCCTCGAAGTCTTGCCGAATGCGTCGTACCAGCGGTCGAGCAAGATCTTCATCGGCCTGAGCAATCACCCGGTCAAGCATCTCGACGACGGTCACCCGGCTGCCCAGCGCCGCATAGACGGAGCCCAGCTCCAGCCCAACGTACCCCCCGCCCACCACCAGCAGGCGATCGGGCACATCAGCCAACTCCAAGGCCCCCGTCGAACTCATGATCCGCCCGCCAGGCTTGAACTCCGTGCCGGGCAGCGCAATAGGGAGGGATCCCGTCGCGATGATAGCGTGGTCAAACTTGACATGTGCCAGATCGGCCCCGGTGATCCGCAGCGTCTCAGAGTCCTCGAAGGCCGCCCGGCCGTGGACCACCTGCACGCTGCGCTGCTTCGCCAGTCGCATCAGGCCATCCGCCAGCTTGTCGACAACCTGGATCTTGAAGTCCCGAACCTTTTCAAGATCTACCTCGGGGTCCGGGAATGTTAGGCCGATGTCGCCGGCGGCGCGCGCGTCGTGTAGCAGTTGGCTGACGTGCAGCAGTGTCTTAGAAGGTATGCAGCCGCTGTGGAGACAGACGCCCCCCAGACGCGGGGCGTCGTCCACCACCATCACATCAAAGCCCAGGTCCGCAGCTCGGAACGCGGCAGCGTAACCGCCGGGCCCGCCCCCGATTACGACGACTTCCACTTCCTGGGTCATCTCTCCCATAACCATACTATGTGCTTCTCCTTCCTGCCTAGCTCGTCATCGTAATCCCAATCAGGGCAATAGCACCATCGAACCCGGCGTCTACGTTCCACGTCAAACGTGCCGGTGGCACGTCTCTAGACCGCTGGTGTTCCACCGCCGTAGGGACGGCCCGGTGGGCCGCCTGGGTGCTGGGCTACCATGATAGACAACACCCGCTCTCCGCAGAGGACGTGCCACCGGCACGTCCCCGCACACGCGGTCCTCAGTCCTCTTGGCCCGGGTCGAAATCGAGCGAGATGGAATTGATGCAGTACCGCAGTCCGGTGGGCTGCGGTCCATCCTGGAAGACATGACCCAGATGTGACCCGCAGTTGCTGCAGACCACCTCGGTGCGCACCATAAAGAAACTGCGGTCGGTATGCGTCTCGACGTTGTCCTCGCCAATCGGTGCGTAGAAGCTGGGCCATCCGCTGCCTGAATGGTACTTGGTCTCGGATGAGAAAAGCGGTTGACCACAAGCCTTACATCGGTAGATGCCGTCTGCATCGAGATCATAGTACTCGCCGGTGAAAGCCCGCTCTGTGCCCTTCTCCCGGAGTACATGGTATTCCTGGTCGGAGAGCACCTCGCGCCACTCCACATCTGTCTTCTTCAGTTTCTCAGCCATAGTCCACCTCAATCCTTAGGAAAAGCTGTCTTTGCCAATTCAGCAAGGCGACCGTGTGTGATCCCCCAAGCCACGTGCCGCTCAGAGTGCGCAGGGCCGTCCTGCACAAACGCAGGAAGGCCCCACATAGACATCACATTCGAGATCAGTCGCGCTTCGTGGAGAACCCAAAGGGTATGTAGAGCGGGCACGTTCCCACCAAGCTGGTGACCAAGAAGATCAACGCGACGATCCCCAGGATGATGGCCACCGTCCCACTAATGGCCCCCGTGAAATAGAGTACCGCTACCAGAACCGCCAAGATCAGCCGCACAGCGCGGTCTAGTGTCCCCATGTTCTTAGTCATCACATTCCTCCCTTTCATACAATGCTAGCTAGTAGTCAGTCTTCACCATCGTGGTGAAATGCTTCTGGAACTTCGCGACCTTGGGTGCCACGACAGCCCGGCAATAGGCACGCGATGGATGTTTCTCGAAGTACTCCTGATGGTAATCCTCAGCGGGATAGAACGCAGAGAGCGCCGTGATCTCGGTCACGATAGGCCTGCTATAAGTACCGTTCTCGGCGAGTTCTGCAATCTTGGTCTCGGCAGCCGCCCGCTGTGCCTCGTTGTGGTAGAAGACCGCGGAGCGGTACTGCGTGCCGACATCCGCGCCCTGCCGGTTCAGCGTCGTGGGATCATGGATGGTGAAGAAGATGTCCAGGATCTCTGCCAATGAGACCTCCGAGGGATCAAAGGCCACCTGGACTACCTCGGCATGGCCGGTGCGACCGGTACAGACCTCTTCGTAAGAGGGATCGGGCACGGTGCCACCTGCGTAACCCGACACGACGTCGGTGACGCCATGGACCCGATCATAGACGGCCTCCAGACACCAGAAACAGCCCCCGCCAAGGGTTACGGTCTCTCTCGATTGACTCGTGTTCATCGTTATCTACTCTCCTTAGAACCCCAGCAGCAGGCGCTCGGGGTTCTCCAGCAACTCAATGATGCGGTTCAAGAACCGCTGCGCCTCAGCGCCGTCGTTCACACGGTGATCGAACGAGAGCACGATAGGCAACATCAACCTTGGGACGAACTCATAACGGTCACCCCAAGCTCTGGGCGCCTCACCTTCCTCGAACTTGACTTCCTTCGCCACCGGCTGCACGCTGGCGCGAGCAAGGCCCAAGATGGCGGCCTCAGGGTAGTTGATGATCGGCGCGAAGCCTGTGCCGCCGATCGCGCCCACATTGGTGATCGTCATCGTGCTGCCCTGGAGATCCTCCAACGTCGCATGCCCTTCGCGCGTGCGTGTCGCCAACGACCGTAGTTCGACAGCCAGTTCGAAGATGCTCTTCTTGTCCGCGTCCCGGATGGACGGGACCAGGAGACCACGCTCCGAATCGACCGCAATGCCGATATTGTAGTACTTCTTCAGCACGATCTCCTCGGACTCCATGTCCAGGCTGGCGTTGAACTTCGGGAACTCCTTGAGGGCCTGGGTCAGCGCCTTGATCACAAAGACGGTCAGCGTCAGTGCCCCACCCTGCTCCTTGACCTCATCCTTGTACCGCTCCCGCAGCTTCTCCAGCTCCGTGATGTCAACCAGATCCTGCGTGGTGACGTGTGGGACCTGCGACCACGATAGCGCCATCTGCTTGGCGGTGGCACGGCGCACGGATCGGAGCGGTACGCGTTCCACCTCGCCCACCCTGTCGTATTCGGGCAGCGGTGGGACCTCGACGGTCTGCGGGCTCACACCGGTCAGCTTCCGTTCGCGGCGCTCTTCCTCGACAACAGCCTCTTCCTCGACCTCGCGGCCCTCAGAATGGGCTCGGACATCCTCCTTGGTAACGCGCCCGCCCGGACCGGTAGGTGTCACTTCGTGGAGATCAACACCCAGTTCGCGGGCCAGCCTACGGGTCGAAGGCGCAGCGGGCACCGGGCCCTCGCGATGGGGCTCCGCCGTAGGCTCACCACGCTTGCGGCGCTCGACCCTCTCCTTTTGCTTCTCCTCAGGAGCCTTCTCAGGCGCTGCCTCTTCGGCTTTCGGCTTCTCTTTGGGCACATTGTCCCCCGTGCCCCCAAAGACCATCATGATGTCACCCACGTGAACGACATCGCCGCTCTCGACCTTGACATCTGTCACAACGTCGCTGTAGGGAGAAGGGATCTCAACGGCAGCCTTGTCCGTCTCGACCTCCAGGATGATGTCATCCTCTTTCACTTGCTGGCCAGGTGATACCTTGACGGCCAATACCTCACCCTCGTGGATGCCCTCACCCAGATCCGGCAACTTGAATTCCTTAGCCATGCACGTCCTCCCTACACACTCAGTGTCTCACGCGCCGCGCGCAGGACACGATCCACGTCGGGTAGATAGGCCTGCTCCCGAGCAAACAGCGGCACAATCACGTCAAACCCGGTGACGCGCTTGATCGGCGCCTCTAGGTACCAGAAGGACTTCTCATTGACGCGGGCTACGATCTCGGCACCGGGGCCGAAGCTCCGGTGTGCCTCATGGACCACGACCATGCGTCCTGTCTTCTTCAGCGACTCGGTGAACAGACTGTCGTCAAGCGGCGAGATGGTCAATAGGTCGATAACCTCAGCCTGGACGCCGTCTTCTTTCTCAAGCTTCTCAGCCGCCTCCAGCGTCGGTCGCATCATTGCGCCCCACGACACCATCGTCAGGTCGCGGCCCTCACGGGCTATCACCGACTTGCCAATCTCCATGACCTCTTCCTCCTCCGGCACTTCCTCGCGGAAGGCGCGGTAGATCGACTTGGGCTCGAAGAAGATCACAGGATCTGGATCGCGAATCGCCGCTACTAGTAGTGCCCGGGCATTGCGCGGACCCGACGGGATCACCATCTTGAGGCCTGGCGTGTGTGCGAAGTAGGTCTCCCGGCTCTCCGAATGGTGCTCTAACGCCCTTACGCCTGCTGCGTAAGGTGCCCGGATCACCATCGGGACGTTGAACCGCCCGTGAGAGCGCCACCGCATCCGCGCGGCGTGCTGCTCGATGTGGTGGAAAGCCTGGTAGATGAAACCCGAGAACTGAATTTCCGCGACCGGCCTCAGTCCGTAGACCGCCATCCCGATCGCCATACCCACGATACCCGCCTCACCCAGCGGCGTATCCAGCGAGCGATTCTCCCCGTACTTCTCAATTAAACCATCGGTCACGCGGAAGACACCGCCGTCCACGCCTACATCCTCACCAAGGACGATGACGCTGTCGTCTTTCTCCATCTCCTGCGTCAAAGCCAGGTTTAGCGCCTGGACCATCGTCATTCTAGCCATGGTTACGCCTCCTTGGCCTCAAGCTCTTCAGCCAGTTCCTGCGTCTGCTCGAGGAGGTAATCATGGGCCCCAGCATACATGTGCTCAAACATCACGAGCGCATCGACGGGCTCGCTCATGATCTCTTCTGCCCGCTCCACCGCGGTCCGAATCTCTTGGTCGATCTCTTCCTCCAGTTCCGCAATCCTGTCATCATCCAGTAGTCCTTTGCGCTTCAGGTAGATCTGGAAGCGGGTGATCGGATCACGGGTCTCCCAGTCCTCAACCTCCTCGTCCTGGCGATAGCGCTTGGGATCATCCGCGGTTGTGTGGACCGAGAGCCTGTAGGTGACCGCCTCAATCAATGTCGGGCCCTCGCCCGCCCGCGCCTGGTCAACAGCCTCTTTGGCGGCGACATACATCGCCAGGACATCGTTGCCGTCGACCTGGATGCCGGGAATGCCGGCAGCGATTGCCTTCTGCGCCAGCGTCTCGGACACCGTCTGCCTAGAGCGCGGCATCGAAATCGCCCATTGGTTGTTTTGACAGATGAAGACCGTCGGCGCCTTGTAGACACCGGCGAAGTTCAGAGCCTCGTGGAAGTCGCCCTGGGAGGTAGCACCATCGCCGAAGAACACCATAGCTACATTATCGGTTCCCCGATACTTCGCCGCCCACCCGAGTCCGACCGCGTGCAATGCCTGCGAGCCGACGGGGATAGATGTTGGGAGGTTGTTGATCCCCTCGGGAATGTAGCCCCCCTCGTTGTACCCACCGTAATAGAGGAGAACGTCCTCCATAGAGCGCCCGCGCATCAACTCACCCGCGGTCTCACGGAAGGCGACGACCATCCAATCGGAATCGCGCAAGGCTGCCGTAGCGCCTACATTCGCGGCTTCTTGTCCCTTGATCGGCGCGAAGGTGCCGATCCGCCCCTGCCGCTGCAGCCTGAGCATACGCTCATCAAAGCGCCGCCCCAACAGCATCCACTTGTGGAGATTGAGTAGGAACTCATCCTCAAGTTCAGGCTCCAGGTCCTCATCGACGTTGCCGTCCTTGTCCAAGATGGAGAGATGCGCCACCTCGTAAGGTAAGTCTATGACTTCTCTAGCCATGGCTTACGTCCTTTCTCGTAGCGTGCTCAATGCCCAACATCCAGACTGACTTACACAAACAAGCTGCCCTAGGCCTGATCGGTCGACGGCAGCTCAAAGTTGGTCCGTATGGAATCCAATTCCTGTATAGGATTTGTTCACTTTTCTAGTATTATTATAGATTGCTATCATCTAAAAGTCAATGGGTTTTTCATATGAGTTTCATAAGAATCCGGGGGGGGGGCCAGGTGTTGACAACGGACCTAAATCATCTAATATTGAGACTGGAAGGGTCGGTGGATCGTAATTGGCGCCCGCTTAACGGGCGTCCCGACAGGTTTTGGCGATCCCTCTATCACACAGGGCAGGTCTGCCCTGTGTGCTGACGTAAGGCCCCAATCGTCTATGCTCAAAGCCATCAAGTCGTTGCTCGATCGCGCTGCAGCGATCCTCGTCATCGCTGCCAAGCGGCTAATCGCCCAGCGAGGGCTCGCCCTCGCAACCCTGCTCGGCCTCGTCGTCGTTATCGGCCTCATCGTCAGCATGCCGCTCTACGCCGAGTCGATCTACTACCGGATGCTGAGCCAGGGCCTCTTCTCCGACAGGCCGGGCTATATGATCAGTAGTGCGAGACCTCCCGTCGCACTGCTCTTCCGCTACAATGCGCAGCTCGCCGGACCGTGCGAGTTGGAGCACGTCGTGCCTGTCAACGCCTACCTCCAAGAGGACGTCTACCGCCACCTCCGGCTGCCTCCTTCGCCTGAGAGCGCGTCGGCACGACTCTACAGCACAGGCGTCTTCGGCTTCTACACCGAGGCCGATGCTGCCGTGATCCCAGACAAGATGCCGCAGTACTGGATCGGGTTCGCTGCGATGGCTTCGCCGGAGACGCACACGGTCATCGTTGAGGGCAGGCAGCCCGCCGCCACCAGCGTGGATGACGCGCCCTTCGAGGTGGTCGTGAGCCGCTTCCTCGCCGAGAGGATGGGCCTTCAGCTCGGCGAGGTGATGATTACCTACGACCTGCGCGCGCTACATCGCTACGAGGAGAATCCGGCGCAGTTCGAGGTGCGCGTGGTGGGCATCTGGGAGCCCCGCGACCCGGACGCTGAGTTCTGGCAGTACACCCCCCTACCCCTGGACAACACGCTGCTGGTTGCCGGGGAGACCTTCACGAACTGGCTGTCGCCGCGTCTTCTAGACGAGATCTACCAGGCGATTTGGTACCTTCCGCTGGACAGCTCGAGGATCTACCTTGAGGACGTGAATCCACTGCTGCTGCGCTTCGAACAACTACAGCGCCGGGTCGGAGGCATCCTACCGACCACGACCCTGACTGTCTCCCCGGTCAACGCCCTCCGGCGCTATCGGGACGCTGCCCAGCTCCTTGGCGCACTGCTGATGACCTTCAGCGTCCCGGTGATCAGCCTGGTCATGACCTTCATCGGTCTCGTGGTTGCGCTCAACGTGGAGCGGCAGCGTGGGCAGATCGCCGCCTTGCGCAGTCGGGGCGCAGCACCTAGCCAGGTGTTGGGGATCGCGGCAGTCGAGAGTGGCCTGCTCGGGCTCGTGGCGTTGGCAATCGCTATGCCTGTCGGGCTGGGCATCGCCTATGCCATCGGCCAAACGCGCAGTTTTCTAGACTTCTCCGTATCGACGAACCTCCGGGTCGGCATGACGGGGCGCACCCTGCGCATCGGACTGATGGCTGTGTTGGCAACGCTGGTCCTGCAGGTGGTTCCCCTGATTAGCGCAACCAGACAGACCGTGGTGACCTACAGGAATGAGCGGGCTCGAAGGCTACGCCCGCCCTGGTGGCAGCGCGTGGGCCTCGATCTGCTGCTGCTCCTGCCCGCAGCCTATGGTACCTACCTGGTGGACCAACAGGGCGCCGTCTTCGTCAATGCACAGGAGGCAGCCGCCGATCCCCTGCAGAACCCGCTCCTCTTCCTGCTTCCGGCGCTCAGCCTTCTAGCCGGCACACTGATCGTGCTGCGGGTGCTGCCCCTTATCATGCAGGCCATCGCCTGGGTCACACAGCTCACCCGGAGCTCAGGCATCCTGCTGGCGGCGCGCCAGCTCGCCCGTTCGCCCAGTCTCTACACGGCACCTTTGGCTCTCCTGATCTTGACCTTGAGCCTCTCAACCTACACGGCATCCCTTGCAGCAACACTGGACAATCACCTTCACGATCAGCAGTACTACTGGGTGGGCGCCGACGCCAGCCTGGTGGATATTGGTGAGACAACAGGCACCAGTGGCCCGCCCGTGGGCGCCCCGGTGCAAGCAGACAGTGAGGGATGGCAATTCCTGCCCGTGAGCGAATACCGCAAACTGCCCGGTGTCGAGGCTGCGGCGCGTGTCGGACACTACAGAGGGCGGATCCAGACCAGCGAAGGCCACGTAACCAGCACCTATATCGGCGTCGATCGGGCAGACTTCGGTCGGGTAGCCTACTGGCGTGATGACTTCGCGGACGATGCTCTGGGCGGACTGATGAACCTGTTGGCCCTTCGGCAGGACGCCATCCTCCTCCCGAGTGACTTCATGGCAGAACACATCCTCAACGTTGGTGATCGCGTCAGCGTGGGCGTCCGCGCCTACGGACAACTCACGACGATGGCCATGACGGTGGTGGGCAGCTTCGACTACTTCCCTAGCTGGGATCCGGAGGCCGGTCCGCTGGCCGTGGGCAACCTGGACTACCTGTACCAAGAGGCCCAGTTCCAGTTCCCCTACCGGGTGTGGCTGGACACAGAACCTGGTATCGACGAAGACCGGTTGGAACAGGGGCTCACGGATCTGAACCTCAATACCGAAGGCCTTGCCATCTCCGAGGAACGCATCCTCACCGAGCAACTCAAGCCGGAGCGCCAGGGGTTGCTAGGCCTGCTCTCCGTGGGCTTCTCCGCGGCGGCAGTCCTCACGGCGCTGGGCTTTGTCCTCTACGCCCTCTTCTCCTTCCGCCGGCGGGCCGTCGAGCTCGGCGTACTCCGCGCCGTCGGCCTTTCGGAGCGCCAGATGTCCGTGTTCGTCGCCGCCGAGTTGGCCTTTCTCCTCGGTGTGGGCGGTGCTGCGGGCACGGGCCTGGGCATCTGGGCCAGCAACCTCTACATTCCTTATCTACAGATCGGGGGCAGCGTCACCTCGCAGATACCGCCCTTTGTGGTAGAGATTGCGTGGCCGGCCCTGATCCGCATCTACGTCCTGTTCGGGCTGCTCTTCGTAGTCGCGCTCATCGTCCTCATCCGCATGCTGCACCGCACGAAGCTCTTCCAAGCCATCAAGCTGGGGGAGGCCGTCTAGCCGCGCGATCGTCTCTGCGCCCAAGGCCCAAGCCCGCGTCCGCTCGGGCCGAAAGCCCTTCGGCGAAACAACGCCATCCCCGTCAACGACGCAAGCCAGCGAGCGCGCACACCCCAAAAGCGCCCAAGGCCCGCAGATGGCCCTTGGGCGCTGCCGTTCCCGTACTGCCCTCACACGTCGGCAGCCCTGCGCCCGGCAGTCTTGCGTCGCCGCAAACGCCCAAGGCCTTCTGTGGGCCTTGGGCGCCGCCGTTCCCGTACCGCCCTCGCACGTCGGCAGCCTTGCGCCCGGCATAGCACCCATGGCGCCCCTGGCAGGCCGGTAGTAGAATGTTTCCCAATTCACCGGACCAGATGACGAGGAGTGACTATGACCGGCACCGCGCCCTGGCCTCCCCTGCCTCGCGAAGAGGTCGTGAAGGCTATCGAACGCCGCAACCCCGTCCGCATCCCGTTGGTGCGGGCGAAGTGGTGGGGCGAAGGCCTCTACGAGCAGTATGGCGACCGCCTTCAAGCGTTGGAGCACTACCCAGAGGACACCGTTCAGCTGTGGATCGATCCCATCGACTTCGAGGCCATGGACCTTTCCTGGGACCTGGACCTGACCGGCGCTCACGATGCCCGGATCGTGTTGGACGACTGGGCCAAGCTTGACGAGTTCATCGAGAAGCTGCCGGACCCCGAGGAAGACCCCCAGATCGACACGCTCAAGGCAGACGCTGCGGCAGCACGCGCGGCGGACCGCTACGTCCTCTTCTGCTGGTGGCGGCTCTTCTTCGAGCGTCCCTGGGGGATCCGCGGGATGACGAACATCCTTATGGATTACCATCTGTATCCCGAGGAGGTCCACCGGCTGCACGACGCGCTCTGCGACCTCTACTGCGGCTACATCCGCCGCGCAGCCCGTGAGCTGCAGCCCGACGGTTTCTGGACCAGTGACGACCTGGGCCACCAGACCCAGCCCTTCATGCGACCACGGACCTTTCGCGCCCTGCTCAAGCCCTACTACGCCCGCGTCGGCAAGGCTGTAAGGGAGACTGGCATGCATTGGTGGCTGCACAGCTGCGGCAACAACACCCCCTTGCTGCACGATCTGATCGAGGTGGGCGTCGACGTCTTCCACCCTGTGCAGAAAGGGACGATGGACGAGATCGCCGTGGCCCGGGAGTACGGCGACCGCCTGACTTTCCTGGCAGGCATCGATGTCCAGCACACGTTGCAGGAGAAGGACCCCGACGGCGTCCGCGAAGAGGTCCGCTTCCTCATCGACACCTTTGACGGCCCCGGCGGCGGCATGGCCATCGCCGCCGGCAACGGCATCGTCGCCGGCACGCCCTTCGAGAACATCGAGGCCTTCCTTAATGAGGCTGTCAGGTATGGCACCCAGCACCGCCGATGTGGCAGATAACGACACGAAAGGACAAAGCCAATGAAGATCACCCAGATCGAACAATTCTTCCCCCGCAAGCGTACCCGGCTGGTGAAGATCACCACCGATGAGGGCCTTGTCGGCTGGGGCGAAACGACGTTGGAGGGCCGCCCCCACAGCACCTCCGCCGCAGTTGACGAGATGGCGGCATACCTAGTCGGCAAAGACCCCCTGCGCATCGAGCACCACTGGCAACATATCTACCGCTCTTCCTTCTTCCGCGGCGGACCGGTGGTGATGTCGGCGCTCTCGGGCATCGACCAGGCCCTCTGGGATCTCGCCGGCAAGTACTACGGCGTGCCCAGCTATCGCCTACTGGGCGGCGAAGTCCGTGACCGTATCCGGGTCTACGCCCATTGGGGCATCCACGACCTCAGCGACGAGGGTCTGGACAAGAGCCGCGCGCGGCTGGAACATCTGCAGACGATGGGCTACACGGCCTATAAGGGCGGGCCCGGCGGCACCTGGCGCGCTCACGAGCCGCCCGCCACCATCGACACCTTCATCAAGAAGGCCTACCTTATGCGCGAGTGGGTCGGCCCTGACGTCGAGCTCTGCTTCGACTTCCACGGCAAGATGACCCCGGGTCTCGCCGTCGAGGTCTGTCAGGAGCTCAAGGGGATGCGTCCCATGTTCGTAGAGGAGCCGGTGCCGCAGGAGAACGTCGATGCCCTCAAGCTGGTCTCCGACCAGGTCCCCTTCCCCATCGCTACCGGCGAGCGGCTGCTCACCCGCTGGGGCTTCCGCGAGATCTTCGAGAAGCATGCCATCTCCCTAATCCAGCCCGATGGCTCTCACGTTGGCGGCATCAGCGAACTGAAGAAGGTGGCAAACATGGCGGAGGTCTACTACATGCACATCATGCCCCACTGCGCCATCGGCCCCGTCGCCTTCGCCGCCTGTATGCAGGTCGACGCCGTCGTGCCCAACTTCCTGATCCAGGAGCAGGTCGATGCCTGCCTGGGCAATGGTCTCCTCCAGGAGGACTGGGTCGTCAGAGACGGCTTCATCGACCTCGCCACCAAGCCCGGCCTTGGCTTCGAGATCGACGAGGATGCCGCAGAGCGCAACATCGACTACACCGAAGAACTGGGCGGGTACTTCACCTACCCGTCAGACGGCAGCGTCGCGGATTGGTGAAACGAATGAACGAATGGAGAATCAGCAAATGGCCGGGGTAGCGAGTGAGCGCGGCTTGGGCAGGCGCCGGCTCATCGAGCCTTGGACCGACTAGCACCAAAAGAGTGGTTCTATGGTGGATCGTGTGCTGACTGTGGAAGAGGTCGGGGCGTCACCGAGGACATCGCCGAGGATCACGGCTCTCCGGGATTGCATCATGGCGCGGGGTGGGTCATTCCCTCAGAACGAGAACCCCTATGCGCGCACGGTCGCGCTCTGGAAGGCCGCAATGCCCGACCACTCAGAGGGCTCGCCTTCGTGGCGGCGAGGTGACCAACCTTCCCGGATGCAGGTGCGGGCGCGCTATCTCCATCACCTGGTCAGGCTGGCAGCCATCGAGATCGAGCCCGGGTGGCACCTGGTCGGGAACCATCTGCCGACCGCACATCTCGGCATCCCCATCCCCGACCCCGCCGACGAGGACGCAGTCGATGCCCTGGCGGCCCTCGGCGTGGCTCGGTCGGAGATCGACGACGTGATCGAGACTGTGGCGCGGTGGCAGCGCAGCGACTGGCTCTCCACGCTCGGTGAGAGTGACCCCGACTTGGCGCTCGGTGGCGCCAGCGGGGGCCAATGGATGGGGCCAGTCTTCCCGGCGATCGGCTGGATGGAGAACCACTCCATCCGGGACTACGCCAAGGTCCTGCGCATCGGCTTCAGGGGTATCCAACAGGAGATCGAAGCGCGGTTCGCTCAGGCAGATCCTGCGGATCCTGCGTTTCCGACGCAGGAAAACTTCTGGCGGGCAGGGCTGGCGATCTGCGAGGCGGGGATCTGCCTCAGCGAGCGATACGCCGAGGTCGCCCGAGAGATGGCCTCAAGGACCCGCCGGCCTGAGGAGGCAGCGCGACTCGAGCACATCGCCAAGGTCTGCGACAGAGTGCCGGCGGAGGGAACGCGCACCTTCGAGGAGGCCTTGCAAGCGCTCTGGTTCGCGCACATACTTACCTGCGGCGAGGATGGCATCAACGCCAACTCGCTGGGGCAGCTGGATCAAATCCTCTACCCCCACTATCAGGCCAATCTGGCAGCGGGCCGCCTGTCGCCGTCCCAGGCCCGGGAGCTGATGGAGGAGATCGCCTGCCGGCTCTACCTGGACTACGACGTGCAGGCGATCACCCTCGGCGGCGCAGATCGCGACGGCAACGATGCCACCAACGAGCTCAGCGTGCTGATCCTGGAGGCGACACGAAACGTCGATTTTGTGCGCGATCTGTCGATCCGGCTGACGCCCACCACGCCAACGGCTTTCCTGCATCTGGCCGGCGAGCTCATCGCCCGCGGCGGGGGCATTCCCTTTCTCTTCAACGACGCCGCCTTCGTCAAGGCGCTGACGGAGCGCGGGATCGCCCCGGAGGACGCACGCGACTACGCGCCGATTGGCTGCGTGGAGCTCACCATCCCTGGCAAGGCCAACCCCCACGCCGTCTCAGGTCACTTCTCCTCGGCGAAGTGCCTGGAGCTCGCGCTCTTCGATGGGCGGGATCCGCGGACGGATGAGCAGCTTGGACCGCAAACCGGTCACCTGACAGACTTCGCCAGCTTTGAGGATCTCTATGAGGCCTACAGCCGGCAGGTCGCCTACTTCGCCCGGCGTATGGTCTACCACGTCAACCGGGGCGAGCTGGTCCAGCGTGAGCGAGGGCCGCAGCCCTGCTGGTCGGTGCTTACAGACGACTGCATTGCACGCGGACGGAACATCACTGACGGCGGCGCCGTCTACACCTACCACTCGATCTGCTTCATCGGCACCGCAAACACCGCCGATTCACTGATGGCGCTGAAGAAGCTTGTCTTCGAGCAGAAGAAGGTGGCGGCGTCGACGGTCCTTGACGCCCTCCGGCATAACTACGAGGGATATGAGCCCCTGCGGCAACAGCTCCTCCACGCACCGAAATACGGCAACGACATCCGCGAGGTCGATGCGTTGGCAGCCAGCGTGGCGGAGGACTTCATCGCCGTTATGGACGCGATGCGAAGTCCTCTGGGCGGGCGATACTTCGTCCACCTCTTCTCCTTCCGCTGGAACCTGGACTACGGCGCTCATGTTGGCGCCACACCCGATGGACGGCGGGCCGGCGATCCCCTGGCCTACTCCCTGTCGGCACAGCAGGGCCGGGATATCGAGGGGATCACCGCATTGCTCTCCTCGCTCTCTCGTCTCCCGCACGATCAGGCCGCGGGGGGCTCGGCGGCCATCGTCGAGCTGGACCCCGTCGTCGTCCAAGGGGACGAGGGCGTCGAGCGGCTGTGCCAGCTCATCACCACGGCGATGCAGATTGGGGTCGGCCAGCTACAGTGGAATGTCGTGACCGCCGAACGGCTCCTCAAGGCCCAAGAGGACCCCGAGTGCTACGGCAACATCCCCGTCCGCGTGGCGGGCTACTCCCAGATGTTCCGGCTGATCCCCCGCGAGCTCCAGGACCACATCATCGCGCGGACGAAGCACCGGCGGTAAGTCCACCTCCTGCATAGAATGACGGAGGCCACGCAGAGCTATGTATGCAGTAAGGTCACGGTGTGTGGCACTTGCTCACACTGAGGGAGGCGGATCAATTGCGTCAACCCGCCTCCCAAAGACTCTGAACTGTGCCTACTGACGCAACGTCAACGGCAAGAACACGAGCTGCGATGGAGTCAGAGCCACATCGACGCCACCGGTGTTCTCCCCGGAGAGCACAGTGATCGGTGCAGCCGTGGCAATGGTGCCAGCATCATCGTACCACCGCGTCCCATAGCCACTGCGCCCGAAGGCCGCCTTGTAGGCACCAGCTCTCAGTCCGACGGTCTGATAGTAGCCGAAGGCATTGGCGTAAGCTGAGGCTAGCAGTGTACTTCCGTCTGCCGCATAGACCCCGATCGTGGCGGACGGCAAGGGGAAGTCGGTGGACGCATCCCGGACATAGCCGCTGAAAGTCCCACCCTCTGCCAGTGCGGCATTCACGGTCACAACGGCCCCGGGAGTCGAGACAGGGACCGCTGGCGCGGCCTCGAAGGAGTCAGCATCGCCGTTCCATTCCGAGAGGTAGCGCGAAGTCGGCCCCTGGAATAGCAGCCGGTACTCAGCGGCTGGCAGGCCGGGCGAGGTGTAGAGCCCGCCCTTGTCAGCGATGACCTGAGCCACGAGCGACCCGGTCGCATCGTAGATCAATACGGGCACGTCGCCCAACGGCGCCCCACTACCAACGACCGTGATGGCCCCCTGGATCACGCCGCCCTCTGCCAGCGCAACACCGATATCCGGCACCACCTGGCCCAGCGTGACCTGCACGGGCGTCGCATCAACGGTCTGAACGCCCCGAAGCTGCTGAAGTGCACTGTAGCTCTGCTGAAGATAGGGGACGGGCGGATAGAAGGTGACTTCATACGACCCGGCCGGCAGACCGGCCATACGATATGCGCCGCCGGCACCGGCATATGTCATGCGCGTCCGGAAACGCTCCCAGCTTCCGGGACCGCCGGTGACCGCCGTGATCTGCATCTCGTCTGCCGGGCTGAAGACGACCCTCGTGCCTGGGACACCAACCCCGGCGAAGGTCGCCGCGCCGGTCACGACGCCCCCGACCTGGAGGACTTGGTCGATGTTCGCCGTCGTCTCACCGGCAACAACAGCGATTGCGGTTGCGGCCTCCGGTGAGGACGCGTCGTGGTAGAAGACGGGCGCATACGGGATGGGAGCGTCATAGTAAAGGTAGTGGTCGCCGGCTGAAACGCCGGTCATCGTGAACGCCCCGTACTGTCCCCAGCCGCCACACATCATATCGGATGGGTTGTCTTCGTATCTGCAGATCGAGGCGCCAACCTGATGCCCGGTATCCGCAGCAAGGATCTGGCCCGTGATGGTGCCCGCGCCCGACGTCTCACCGGTCAGATCAAGGACCGCGCCGATGTCCGATGTCGGCCCCGTGCCATCTAGCACGATAACGGGAGAGTGATCCTGGTCGGAAACCCCCTCGTACCACTGGGAGACAGACCAGCTACTATCCGTGAAGCGGACTTGGTATGATCCTGCGGGCAGTGCAGGACTGACATAGACACCATCAGGCCCCGTGGCAGCAGAGGCGTAGTAGGTCCTGGCGCCGGCCTCATAGAAGAAAGCATAGGCATCAGAGAGCGGCGCCTCACTGCCATCAACGATCTTGCCGCTGATGCGGCTTCCTCCAACCAGCGTCACATCCAGAGGTCCCGCTTGCGGACCGGTGACCGGTGTCGCGGAGGCGTAGGTCGATGCGCCTAGATGCCACTGCAGGGCATAGGGGCTGCTGGAAGGAGGCAGGTAGAGCAGGCGATAGTCTCCAGAAGATAGCGGACCGACCGCATATGTACCATCCGAGGCCGAGTAGTCAGAGATCTCCCAGCTAGACCAGGTGTTTGTACCTGCAAACACCCTAACCTCGACACCCGATACGGGGGAGCCGGAGGCACTGATCGTGCCGGTGATCATATAGCCCTTGTCCAGGGCGACATCAATGCCGATCGTTGCAGCGGGCGCCTCAACGACCACAGGCCGTGCTGAGGCCCCTGCCTCATAGGCAAGATTGTCATAAGTCTCACCAAGATAGGGCGCCGGGGCGTCAAACTGGACCGAGTACACGCCAGACCACAGGCCCGACAGCGTGTAGTTGCCACCGGCATCTGTCTCCACTGACATTTCGTATGCTGGCAAACCATCGCGGTCTAACTGGGTAGCCACAACCTCCACCTCTCGGACTCCCAGGCCTGTAGCTGCATCCGTCACCTGTCCGGCGATACTACCGGCCCGTGACAGCACCATATCGACGGTCGTCGTCAACTTGGCCGTGACTGTGACGATTGACGCCTCGGGGGCTGTGATCCCATTTGGGTAGTACATCGGCAGATACAACCCATCTGCATCGACAAACCTCAGTTTGTACACGCCGGGTTCCAGACCGCCAAAGCTATACCCGCCGGCGGCGTCAGTAGTCGTGCTCGTCAGCCGCTGACCACCAGGAGTGTAAAGCCCGACACTAGCCGAAGCCAACCCAACGGCGGTATCTGCCCCGCTCACTGTACCGACGAGATTGCCCCCGGAGGCGAGCGCTGCATCGATGCTGCTCAGGGTCTCACCTTCAGCGATCACCAGGTCATCGGCCACATACCAGTCGTAGGCGACATCGTCATAGCATTCCGAGACATACACACCCGCATCGTCAGTGAAGCAGACCCGACACGGACCTGACTTAAGGCCGCCGACTCTGTATTGGCCTGTATCATCGGTTAGGGCAGTGTAGCCAATGCTGGAGTTGCCTTCGTATATTCGCACCTGCACGCGGACGCCAGACAAAGGCGAACCATCGTCCACCGCCGTCACCGTTCCTGTGACGGTGCCAGCGGCAGCCAACTGGAAGTCGACTACCGTGGTCTCACCATCGGCTACGGCGACGACATCTGCAGTGTACCAACTGAACCTGTCGCGATACCACTGATCGGCATAGGGCTCAGATACGCCGGCCCATAGCTTGTAGGTGCCTGCAGGAAGATCGGCAAAGGTATATACACCGTTTTCGTTGGGCATCTGCGACCACCCTATGCTGGAGTAGGTAGTCGCGCTAAATAGCCATATGCTGGCGTCTGAGATCGGAGTACCCGTCGCTTTGGCCGTGACCGTGCCGGAGATCGCGCCGGTCGCTGATGTTGCAGCAGGCTGATGCGTGACCGAAGGCGACTGCGCCGGCGCAGCAGGTGAACCGAAATCGATGGGGTCAACAGCCGCCACGCCGGGTAGACCACGCAGTGAAGCAGCATCCATTGGGGATGTCGCGATGGCGATCCCTCTCTGGCTGCGGGACCCGCCAATGATGGACGCCAGTCCCTCATACTGAAGGTTACCCAACGCCGACATCAGCTCGGATGAGGGATGATCTCCTATGTACCGAACGACGAAACGCCCCGGCGCAAGGACGGTGGTCTCCAGGCCACTGAGATCATCGGGACCCAGTGGGCCCACGGCAAGAACCATCCGTGGGAGGCACAACAGGACAGCCATCATCACTACCGTATTGACGAACATCAGAGAGGTACGAGTACGCGTAGAAGAAGTCATCTTGGTCTCTCCAGGGAAGTATTTGGGGTACCACAACAGATACACGCATTGCCACAGAAGGTGCGGATCTCGGTCTGGCACTGGCGCTCCGCCGGAAACGATGCGGTAAAAGGCAGGTTTTGCGTGCGCGTGCCAGCTTGCTTCGGCCTCCTCTCCATAGTAGACTTCGCCTGCTGTAAAGGATACCGACGTCAGATGCGACCTACAATCGATTCGGGACAGAAAACGGACTGATATCGGACTGATCATGGAACTAGACGCCATTACCGCTGAACTCGTTGAGCAACATCTCCGAGCATGGCGACAGGCACAGGAGCCGCCTCCTGAGCTCGTCGATCTCCACATCCTAGACAGAAACGGGAACGCCTCACTTGTGGGAAGGGACATGGAGCTACGCAAACACATCCTAGGCCTAGTCGCCCATGCGCTCGAGACATACCGAACCATCGAGGGTCTTGAGTTGAGCGCAAGCGATCGGCCGTCTCGAGAGGAGATGTCCACCGCGTTGGCAGCTGACTTCGGCGTAGGCAACAGTGAACTGGAGGGGTGGAGTGCGCTCTACTACCGCTACCTAGCTCCGATCACCCCAGCTGTTGAGGATCTGGCCACGATGGCGCATGTAGCCCCACGTCAGTTCCGGCGACGGGTGAACTCGGGACTAAGCCAGCTTCGAAATGCACTGAGAGAGGCTGAGGCTCAGGCACACACCACCCTGCGCCGCCGTCAGATGTCGCGGCATCTGCCCCCACCGGACTACGCCCAACTGTTTGGCGTTCAGCCCCTCCTCGATCGACTGGGTGCTCTGCTCAGAGAGGAAGGGCCGCGTCTGATCAGCATCGAGGGTGTCGGTGGCATCGGAAAGACTGCGCTGGCCCAGGCGATGGCAACGCAGTTTGCCGAGCGTGGAACCGTCGATGGCATCGCCTGGATCAGCACCCGCCATGAACTGATATCCAGGGACGGGACCCTGGTGCCATGCGACGATCCAGCCCGCTCTCTGGATGATATCGTTGCTCGTCTTGCCCGTCAGTTGGGACAGGACCACCTCACAGGGTTGGCCACAGCCGATAAGCTGGCGCGCCTAAAGACTGTCATGGACAGAAGACCTCACCTGGTTGTCGTGGACAATCTGGAGACGCTGAGCGACGTCGAGCGGTTGCTCCCCGCCCTGTATCCCCTCGCTGGCACCAGTCGCTTTCTGCTCACCAGCCGATACTCACTCGAGCGCTTCCCGTATGTGCATGTGCTCCGGGTGCCGCCCCTCTCCTATGCGCACAGCGTGGAACTGGTCTCCGGTGAGCTCCTTCGCGGGGGACACGGTGACGTTATCAGAGAAGAAAGCATGCGCCAGGTCTATAACGCGGTCGGCGGACTGCCATTGGCACTGAAGCTCATCACGGCTCAGATGCCGCGCCTCCCCCTCTCCCAGATTCTGGGTGGACTGAGACACCCCGTGAAGCAAGAACTGGAGAGCCTTTACACATACATCTACTGGCGCACCTGGCAGCTTCTGGATGATCGAGCGCGGGAGCTTCTGATTTCGATGCTCTTCGTCTCGCCGGATGGAGAAAGTCGGGACTGGATCCGTGAAAGCAGCATGTTGGCGCCCGACGCCTTTGGAACAGCCTTGAGCCAGTTGTTGAGGTACTCCCTTCTCGAGATCACAGGCGCGATCGAGGAGCCTCGCTATCGTCTGCACCGCCTGACGACCACGTTCCTGCAGAGTGAGATCTTGCTTGACTGGGCGAAACCCGAGGCACCTGCCTGTGATTGAGGCGCGCGTCCTAGACTTCAATCAGCCCCAGCATCGATCCGGCGAACGCCAACGGTGGGCTGCCTTCTACGAATCGAGGCTGCGACAACAGCTCACCTGGGCCGCAGATTACGTCGACTCCCACGAACCTACCGACACAATGGGGCACCTGTTGAGCTTCCTCACGCTGCTCCAGCAGGCGCAACGTAACTCACACGTGCAGGCCGAGATGTTGTCTTTGATCGTGGCTCTGCACCCCTGGCCGGCCAAGTGGGGGTACTGGCAGATCTGGGAAGACACACTGTATTACGCCATCCAGGTATGCCAGCAACTGGATAGGCCCGAGCTCAAGGCGAGATTCCAGGCAGCGCTGGCCGACACTCTATTTCACACGGGCAGGTTGGCAGCGTCCATACAGCACGCGAGAGACGCGGCGGAGTTGGCCGAGCGCTATGGGGCGACTTCTTGCTTCGCATCCGCTGCCGAAACGATCGTCTACGCATTGAGAGCACTGAGTCGACACGAGGACGCCAATCGCGAACTCGCTGCACTCTCAGCGTTCCTTTTACGGCCCGAGGTCCACGCCGATCTCAGCCAGACCGAAAAGGCTGAAGCCGCAGCTCGCGTCGCGTGGCTGCGCTTGAACGCATCGCCACCAAGCCTCCACCCCCAGGAAGCCCTTGAGACAATCGATCGAGCCATTGGCCAGATCGAGACGATCTCACGTCCCGAGATGCCTGCACTTGCGAATGGCCACAACCTCCGTGGCATCATCCTCTGGCGGCAGGATGACTATGGTGCTGCAGCCAAGGCCATCGAGACGGCTCAAGAGATGTACGCAGAGATCGGAGACACATTCGCCGAGGCATCTCTGGCGGGCAACCTCGGCATCGTCTACTGGAGTATGGGGGACTTCCGGCGAGCCGAGAACGTGCTCCAGAGGTGCATCGCCACAACGGAGCACCTGAACGCGCGTTGGCGCATGACCAAGGCCATTCGGGTGCTGGCCGCCGTCTATCTTGGCCGGGGGAGGCTGCATCAAGCGCTCCGATACTGCGAGCGTCACCTCGGACTGGCAACCGAGCTTGGCGAGGTCGCAGAGATCGCGGGTTCTAAGGGGAACCGCGGCACCGTCAGGCTGCACCTTGGGGAATACGATCTAGCCCGGCGCGACTTCGAGGAGGAACTGGAGATAGAAGGCGACGCCACCCACATTGGGGTGGGCTGCAGCCTCGCCAATCTGAGCCGCTGCTACGCACACCTCGGCGACCGGACGCGTGCCATAGCGCTGGCAGAGAGGGCTTGGGAGCTTGCGGAGCTCAACGACTCGCCGAGATTGCGCATTGTAGCTCTACGCTGTCTATCCGAGTACCAGCCGATGCTGCAAAGACGAGCAGATCTTCACCGTGCGCTGGTGCTGGCCCGCCAGCATGCAAGGCCATTCGATGAGGCTGCTTGCCTTTATGACATGTCCATTACTGGCACCGACCCATCGGAGCAGATCAGGATGTGGCAGCAGGGAGCGCGCCTGCTCAGAGAAATGGGAGCTATAAGCTGGCTGAAGGGATGTACCCGCGAAGCGCCCCCCTATCTGCCCCTGCTTGTGTAGATACTGGGCCCTCTTGGCACCCACAGGGCACGAGAGTTGCGCAGTCGCTCAAGCAGGCTGCTACAGCTGCGTTCCACCGGAACCGTGCTATAGTGGAACCACATCGAACCAACCATCTACACCCTGATTGCCCCAAGAGGCCACAAACATGACAACCAATGCCGCCGTAGCCAAATTGCGCGATGTCGCCGTGCTCGTCGACGCCGGCACGGATCACGTCGCCGTCGCCAAACAGCAGATCCCCGCCGGCACGACCGTCTACCGGGAGGGACACGGTGCCCTGACGGTCAAAACGGACACACCGCCGGGCCAACGGTTCGCGATCCGGGCGGTGCCTGCGGGTGACTGGGTGCTGCAGTACGGACAACCCTTCGCCCGCTCCAAGGGCCTCGCACCGGGCGACCCGATCAACGACGAGACCGTCGACAGCGACGTCCCGGAGACGGGCATCGAGGAACTGGTGCTCCAGACGCCACAGCTCTCGCCGTGGGAGGGGCCGCTGCCCACCTTCAACGGCTTTCACCGCGCCGACGGCAACGTCGGTGTGCGCAACTGGGTGCTCATCGTGCCCGCCAGTATGTGCGCGGCCCACGAGGCGCGCCAGATCGCCCAGTGGGCGGAGGCCACGCTCTACAGCCGCGACGCGTATCCCAACGTCGACGGCGTCACGGCGATCACCCACGATGGTGGCTGCGCCTGCCCGGATCCCACCTTCGAGACCAAGGGCCCCGGCGCCTTCGAGGCCACCCTTCGGATGCTGGGCCAACATATCCGGCATCCCAACGTTGGCGCCGCCATCATCGTCGAGCTGGGGTGTGAGAAGACCAATCTCAACGCCTTCGATGCCTACTACGGGACACACGACCTGAGCGCGCTCTACGGCAAGCCCGTCCGGCGGCTGACGATCCAACAGCTGGGTGGCACCGTCGCGACCATCGAGAGAGGGCTGGCCTTGATGCCGGAGTTACTGAGTGCCGCCAATGCGACGCCCCGTCAACCCACGCCGCTGGGCAAGCTGGCACTGGGTCTGGAGTGCGGCGGCAGCGATGCCTTCAGCGGCCTTACAGCCAACCCGGGCCTCGGACAGGCCAGCGATCTGCTGGTCCGTGCAGGGGGGCGCAGCGTCATTGGCGAGGTGCCGGAGTTCTTCGGGGCTGCGCATCTTTTCGCTGCCCGCGCAGCGAGCCGTGAGATCGCCGCGGACGTCTATAGCGCGCTGGAATGGTACCGCGCCTACGCTGCCCGCTCAGGCCACACCATGGAGGAGAACCCCAGCCCGGGCAACAAGGCGGGCGGTCTCTTGAACATCACCATCAAGTCCCTGGGAGCTCAGGCCAAGAGCGGCACGGGACCGGTACAGGGCGTACTCGATTACAGCGAGTGGGTATGGGATCACAACGCTGCCGGGGTCTATCTGCTCAACACGCCGGGCTACGATCAGCTCTCCGTGCCCGGCATCATCGGCGCCGGCTGCCAGCTCCTCTGCTTCACCACGGGGCGGGGCACGGGCATCGGCAACGCCATTGCCCCGGTGATCAAGCTCAGCTCCAACACCCCGCTCTACGCCCGGCTCAGCGCCGACATCGATATCGACGCGGGCGCGGTCCTAACCGAGGGCCTCAGCCTACCCGAAATGGGCCGCCGGATCTTCGAGGAGATCTTGGCAGTCGCATCGGGCAAGCCGGCAAAGGCCGAGATCAATGGGCACCGCGAGTTCGCCCTCTGGAACGTGGAGGGCCTTTGGTTATGACGGCAAGGGAAAGGAGAA
>JAFGNI010000049.1 GCA_016927095.1 Anaerolineae bacterium
CCTCCTCCGCCCACTATTGCTCTCTTGAATTGGGGTTAGCCGGAGCGCTCGCTGTACTTGTCCAGAGGCGGATAGGCGCGCCGGACAGCCCAGTAGAGCGGGAAGCCGATGATGCTGCCGCTGAGGGCTTGCAGCGTGTTCGGGAGGATCTCCAGCGCTGCCACGGCTTGACTCTCCAGAATGACGCCGGCTATGAAATAGCCACCTACGACGACGGCGATGCTGATCACGGCTGCGGCAATGCCACGGACGACGTTCAGTCCTTTGCGCAGGGCGAGGCCAACCAAGAGCCCCTGAACCCCGTGCACGATCAGGGAGAAGATGGCCCACTGGGGGAAGCCGAGGAGATCCGCCATCGCGGTGCCCAGCCCGCCGGCCGCCATTGCCACCCACGGCCCAAACGCGCTGGCTGCAAAGGTGATCCCCGCATCCCCTAAATGGACATAGCCTCCTGTGGCCGGCACAGGGATGCGCGGCAACGTGGTTAGCACGAAGATCAGCGCTGCCATCAGCGCCGTGAGGGTGATACGTCGGATGTTGATTGGCTTCGTCAAAACAGGATCCTTTCGTTCATCTTTCTTTGTGCCTATGATAACACGCCAGGGATCGTTTACAAGCGTTCTGGGCCAGGTGCTGCGCCGGCAAAAAACCAGACGGGCCGCCGGCCCGTCTGGTTCTCCAATCGAGGCACCGTATGCGTTTACTTGCGGTGATCTCGACGCTCATCTTCGTCGCGGAACAGCGCATTCAGGATGACGCTGACGACGCTGACGATGATGGCGCCCAAGAAGGCGGGCCAGAACCCCTCAATGTAGAAGCCAACTTGGAAGACGTTGTTGGCGATGGCTGCGGAGATCAGCAGCGTCAGCGCATTGATGACCAACGTAAAGAGCCCTAGCGTCAAGAGGATCAGCGGGCATGTCAACAGCTTGAGCAGCGGGCGAATGAGGGCGTTGACGAGGCTGAGGATGATGGCCATAGCTGCGTAGACGACCCAGCCCCTGCCGTCATCGACGTGGATGCCCGGCACAATCCAGGCAGCCGCAAAGAGCGAGAGCGCACTGATGATCCATCGGATCAGTAACTGCATCGTAGTCCTCCTAACCTGAGCGTTATCGTTCCATATGGTACTACGCAGTTTGAGCGTGGAGGTTTCGCGGACTTGCCGGCTTTCGTGAATGGACTATCATCGACGATGATGGGTCATATCCACAAAGAGGGGGCATGGACACAGCCCACATCTTAGTCTACAGCACAGAGACGGCGCTCTTCCCCAAGATCGCTGCGGCGTTGCCCACGGATGTCTCCGCTGCGTACTTCACGGATTTCGCGGAACTCATGGACGCCGTGCGTGAGGCGTCTGCCTCGCTCCTGATCTTCGACGTGCCGCCCAGCGCCTCGCCCACCCCGCCGGACGTGACTGATCTGCCCGCCCTGGACGTCGAGCTGCCTCTGCTGCTGCTCGCACGGGATGGGGATGTTGCTACCTCAACCCTGAGCGCCCTACTGCCGATGGCGCCGCAGGCGCTGGTGGCTGCGCCCTTTGAGCAAGATGAGCTGCAGCGCGTGCTCTCCCGGCTTTTGGACGCCGCTCACCACGGCCCCCAGCCCGACGGTGCGTCGTTGGAGGTCGCACTGGCAGAGGCGAACCGGCGTCTGAACGCACGACTTCAGGAGCTGAACGCCATCTATACCGTGGGGAAGTCCGTCACCTCCTCGCTGGACGCCCGAGAGATCCTGGATCGCGTTGTCTTGGCCTCGGTTAACCTGACACGGGCCGACGCCGGCTTCATCATTCTGAAAGAGGGGGACCGGCTGTATGAGCGCGTGGTCAAGCGCAAGGATGACCGCTACACGGACCACCGGCACGAAGAGAGCTCCGACAGCGTGGCCTGGCAGGTGATCCGGTCGGGCCGGCCGGCGATGCTCCACCGTGATACGAAGATCGCGACAGGGTACCTGGTGCGTGCCCTCCTCTATGTGCCGCTGGAAGCCCCCGAGACCGGGACGATGGGTGTGTTGGGCGTGGTCAACCACGACAAGGACGCGCCCTTCTCCGAGAGCCAGCTCTTCGCGCTCTCAACGCTGGCGGATTTCGCGGCGATTGCCCTGGAGAACGCCCGCCTCTTTGCCTCACGCGAGACAGAGCGCTCCCGTCTCAGCGGCATCCTGGAGCAAGCGACGGAAGCCATCATTGTGACGGATCCGCGCGACCGGCTTTGGCTGTGGAGTGACGCGGCTGCCAGGATCTTTGGGATCGATGCGCAGGCCCAGGGCCGGCGGGTGGACGAGTGCATTGACAACCAGGACATCCGCACGCTCTTCTCCCAGGTCAACGGGGATGTGGGTCTGCAGCATACCGAGGTGACGTTGGAGGATGGTCGCGTCTTCAATGCGCAACTGAGCACGATTGATATGGTGGGACATGTGGTCGTGATGCAGGACATCACGCATCTGAAGGATCTGGATCGTCTCAAGTCGGAGTTCGTCTCAACCGTCTCCCACGACCTGCGTACGCCGTTGACGACGATCCAGGGATACATCGAACTCCTCGACCGTGCGGGGCCCCTGAATGAGATGCAGTCAGATTTCGTGGGCCGGGCGCTTAAAAGCCTGGCGCACATCACAGCACTTATCTCGGACCTTCTGGATATTGGGCGTATCGAGGCCGGCTATGACCTGGAGATGCGCCCGTTGCGCCTGGATGAGTTGATCCGCACAACCGTGGACGCGACCCAGACCTATGCTCTGGACGAGAAACTGATCCTGACGGCGCATCTGCCACGTGCGCCTTTGTGGGTGCTCGGGAACCAGCGGCGCCTGCGTCAGGTCCTCGATAACCTCATCAGCAACGCGATCAAGTACAACCGGCCCAGCGGATGGATCCGCGTATCGGCGACCCAGGATGAGGATCACATCATCGTGCGGGTGACTGACTCCGGCATTGGGATTCCGCCCCAAGAAGAAGCCAGGATCTTCGACCGGTTCTATCGCGTGCAGAGCCCCGAGACAGAAGATGTGAGCGGCACAGGGCTCGGGCTCTCGATCGTCAAGTCGGTGATCGAGAAGCACAAAGGCCGGATCTGGGTGGATAGTACACTGGGGAAGGGCAGCACCTTCGCTTTCGTGCTTCCCATCCTAGAAGTAACCGGCTGACCGCCAGGTGGGGTCCGAGACCGGCGTCAGAGCGTGGCGTCTTCCACCGTCTGACCAGGATGGCTGATCTTCTCCGGCGCAATCAGGGCCTCGATGGTGATATCGCCGAACATCTCCTTTTGCTTCACGTCAATCGCCCGCTGCTTCATCAGCTCCAGTATGGCCTGCAGTGTGACCACTGCCTCAAGTCGCGAAGGCTCCTTGCTGAGCAGGCGACGAAAGGTGACGCGTGACCATGCGATCAACCGGCTGCGGATGTGCGAGATCTGCTGCAGGATGGAGATGCGAACGCGCTGGAGTGCGCCCTCGGGGCGAGGACTCTCGCTGGGGTAGAGCAGCTCCTCCGCGGTATCCCGCAGCGCCTCGATCTCTATGGCGGAGAGATCCATCGACAGGCGACGTGGGCGCGGCAGCGGGGTCGCGACAACGTAGCTGCGGAGTCCTTGGTGATCGCGGTCGCGGAGCCATCCGGCAGCCTCTTTGTATTGGCGGTAGGCGCGGAGCTGTCGAAGCAGTTCATCCCCTATATCGTCCTCCTCATCAACTTCCTTCGCCGATGCGGGGGGCTGGGGCAGGAGAGCTCGGGATTTGATCCAGAGAAGCCTTGCCGCTACAAAGAGGAAGTCGGCAATGGTCTCAATCTGGTGGTTGGCACGCATACGGTCGACGTGCGCCATGAACTCATCGGTCACCTGGGCCAGCGCAACTCTGGTGATATCGAGCTCGTTCTTCTCGATCAGCCTGAGGAGCAGCGCTAGGGGACCTTCGAAGACGGGCGTGTGGACCTCATAGCTCGTCTGATCTGTGTCCTGCAATGTCTGAATGCCAACCATAACCCCCACAGCATAAGTTAAAATCCCAGAATCGCAAGCTGATACTTGGGAAACTTGCGATAACCTTTGGGATATTGGGAAGATTGGCGTGTTTAGTTTGGGATAAATTGTGGTATTATTTGGGATAACGCGCGGTTATGGATAGAAAAAAGTTAGAGATATGCCGCAAATGCTGATCCTGTTGGCGCAGCTGCTGATCGTTCTGGGCCTGCTTCTGTGGGCAGATCGGTGGCTACACCGGCATCTACAGGGTGTCATCCTGTTGCTGACCGGGGATGAGGAGATTGCACTATGGCTCTATGCGGCGATCTTGCTGCCCGGCGTCATCCTCCACGAGCTCAGCCATGCCATTGTCGCCAAACTTGTCGGCGTCAAGATCGGGCGCATCAGCATCCTCCCCAAGCGGCAAGGTAAGCGCATCCAGTTGGGCTTCGTCCCCATTCACGAAACTGACTTCTTGCGTGCCAGCCTCATCGGGGGGGCGCCCCTGCTTGCCGGCAGTGTCGCTGTGATCGCCATCGGCTATCTGGTGTTCGGCACGCCAGAGTTGGTCAACGCGCTATCCGAGGGGAACTGGCGCGCCGGCGTGGAGAACCTGATCGCGGTCTTCCAGGCTTCTGATCTCTGGCTTTGGGTCTACCTCGTCTTCGCCATCAGCAACACGATGTTGCCCAGTCGTTCCGACATCCACGCGTGGCCCTACTTGGGTTTTGTGGGAGTCGTGGTCATCGTCATCGTTGTGCTCTTGGGCGGCAGCGCGCTTTTGGTGGACGGCGTGGGGCGCTTCCTAACCATCGCGTTGCGGTGGCTTGTGCTGCTAGGCGCGAGCACGCTCCTGGTCGATCTGCCCATCTTTGTCGTGATCTTTCTCTTCCAGAAGGTGATTGAGCGCGTCAAAGGGGTCAAATTGGAGTATCATTGACGAGATCGATCGACATGGAGGAGTCTTGAAAGCGCCTTGGCCAGCCATCAGCATTTTGCTTATCTATCTGGTTGTCGGGAGCCTCTACGCTGCCGCGACACCGGTGTGGCAAGCACCGGATGAGCCTGCACACTACAACTACATCCGTTCGCTGGCGACCGGCAACGGTCTGCCGGTGATGGAGCCGGGAGACTACGATCAGGCATACCTCTCGGAGCTGACCTCACGAGGGTTCCCTCCGGACCTATCTGTAGTGCCGCTTGAGTATGAGGATCACCAGCCGCCCCTCTACTATCTGCTAGCCACGCCGGTCTATTGGGCGTCGGACGGTTCTGTGCTGATGCTGCGTCTGTTTTCCCTTGTGATAGGGGGCATCAGCGTCACGATGGTGATGATGATCCTCCGCGAGTTCTGGCCCGCACAGCCGGGCGTTGCGTGGTTGGGCGGGGGGCTGGTAGCTTTCATCCCACAGTTCGTCGCCGTCTCAGCCTCCGTTACCAATGATGTGCTGACCTTCGCGCTGCTCTGGTTGTGGCTTTGGCTGGCACTAAGATATCTGCGCGGGCTCGTCTCGCCATGGGGGCTGGGCGCCATCGCGGGTGCACTGCTTTTGACGAAGACCACCGGGTACGGCGTCTTGCCGCTCACGGTGCTCGTGGTTTATATGCGATACAGGCGCGCCGGCATGCCGGTCGCGTGGATGGCTCGGCAGGTGATGGCGCTGCTCCTGCCCGCCTTGGCCCTCGGCGCTATCTGGTGGGTCCGGAACGGCGTGGTATACGGTTGGCCGGACCTTCTGGGCTTGATGCAGCACGATGCTGTCGTGGTGGGCCAACCTCGCACGGCTGATTGGATCGCCGAGCAGGGCATCATCTCCTTCCTCCGATCCGGGATATGGACGGTCTTCCGCTCCTTCTGGGGCCAGTTCGGCTGGATGGGCGTGGTCGTCGACGCGCGCATCTACCAGAGCCTGCTCATCTTCTCCCTCCTGACCGTCTATGGCGCTGTGTGGCGCCTGGCGGAGGCCCTGGTGACGGGGTTTGATCCGCGGCAACGGGATGCACTCATCGTGCTCGCTGCCTCGGCAGGCATTACGCTGCTCATGTTCCTGGGCTACAACGTGACCTTTGTGCAGCACCAGGGGCGATATCTCTTTCCGGCGCTGCCGTTGCTGGCG
>JAFGNI010000419.1 GCA_016927095.1 Anaerolineae bacterium
CACAAATGACCCTTCCACTGGACGATCGTTGATCGCTAGCCGGAAGGCAGCCTCTGTCGACGCGTGGTCCATCGGTTGGTTGAAGGTGACGCTGATCACCGCACTGGGACCTACGTGCTCCGCGTTGTCCTCAGGGGCCCACGCAAGGACGTCGGGGGACAGCGTCGTGAAGGTCCAGCTGTAGCCGGATTCCATCGTGGCCCCTGTCGTGTCCTGGAGGCCCGAGACCAGGCGCGCGGTGTAGTTAGTGGCAGGGGTAAAACCTTCCTCTGGCTCGAAGCGGTAGATGGATGTCGTGAGCCATTCCCCTGTACCGCGCACCGTGGGGACGAAGGTCACCGCATCAGGCAGCTCTGCCTGGGCATCCAGAGAGGTCAGGGGGACGACAGGCCGGTTGAAGATCACGGTGACCGTCGTGTCCGGATCGACGTCCTTACTCCCAGGTCGCGGCTGCACCTCCGTGACCTGCAGATAGCCCGCGGTCTGAAAATCGAAGCGCACGGGTTCTAGCAGCGACTTGCCCTCGGTGTTCTGGGCGCCCTCTCCGACTGTGACCTGATAGGTCTCGCCACGGTCCAAAGCCGAACTGGGAAGGAAGCGCAGCGTCCGAGCATCGGCCCACGTAAGCTCGCCGTCAACAGCGGGTTCGATCTCAAACGCATCCAGCACGCTCGACTGGTCCATCGGCTGATCAAAGACCAGCTCAACAGATTCGTCGACGGCCAACGCCTCGTTGACCTCGGGCTTACGGAAGAGCAGCTTGGGTGGCGGATACGGCGGCAGATCCAGGGGTTCGGGCGTGTCCGTCCCGTCGGGGAGAGTCTGTGCCCCGCCTGATGGTGTCGGGGTGGCCCCGTCGGGCATTAGGGAGGCCACGGCATTGCACGCCAGCGTGGCGGCAAGCGTCAGAACCAGCAGAAGGCGCTTGAGCAGAACATTCGGACTGCTGTTGGCCATTGTTACCCCCTTCTCTGTGATCCAGTCACATGCACCTTATTGGAGCAACGACCTTGGCCGCCGGTGAACCGGCCTTGGTGAGGTCTCAACGGAGTCAGCCATCTACTCGTAGTGTAGCATCCTTCGACAAGAATGTCATCCGTCCCTATCTGGTCCTACCAGAGAAGCTTGCGACGCGTTGACCAGATCGCTACACCGAGACGCTCGGGGCCACAGGTAGCGCGTGCATATCCCCCTCCCCATCTTGTGTGCCCGGGTCAATGCATCGCGGGCTCACCCACGTTCCGCAGGAAGACCACGGTTAGCCAAACAGCGATCAGGCTCAGCGTCACGAATGGCGCGACGAAAGCCGCGATCTCCCCGGCAGTCAGGACGATGCCATCCAAGATCTGCATCACCGACTGACCTACGACGATCAGGCCAACCAGGATCAGCAAGATCTGCAGCGTGGAGGACAGAAGATAGCCCATAGGCCTGCGACGGCGCAGCAGTGTACTGGCAAGCAGGGCGGCGGGCGTAATCACACCAACGTCGATCACCGTGGTGACGTCGGTCGTGTAGCTTGCAAGATTGGTCGGCGTATGGCCTGCCACCAACGCGGCGATGTGGTCGATCAGCCAGACAGCGGGCGACAGCCCGGCAATGAAGACGAAGACCGAAATGCCCCGGTGAGGGAATCGCGGCGAGATCCTGTCGGCAAGTTCATCAACGTCGATCGATAGGAACATGAGCACGAAGGCGAAGAGGCTCGCCGAGAAGAGGATGAGATAGACCAGAAAGAAGGGATTGTACGCCGCACTGAACGCCAAAGAGGCGTAGTCATAGAGGAAGCAAGAGAGAAGGCCGGTCATCAGAATGCCACCGTGGAGAGAGCCGCTGCGATAGAGCAAGAGCGCGACGGTGAATGCAGGGATGCCGATGAAGAGTATGATCGCATCTGCCCCGCGCAAGATGGGCGCCCTAAACGCGGTCTCAAAGGCATAGAGACCGCGCCCATAGATCTCGACAGACTGCCCGCGCAGCGTCTCCGAGATGAAAGCACCCTCCCCGCCCTGCCAGAAGAGGCCAACTCCGGCAGCGATCGAAGATAGCACGATGATCAACAGACCAAGCCACAAAACCGACCGAGATACCTTCACAGCGACCACCCTTTCGCTAGTCTTAGATCCTATGCTGCGTCTCATACCATACCGCAAGGTCGAAGCGCCACAAGCGTGACGGGCGCAATTGCCCTCTGCCGCGACGAGTTGTAGAATGCATCCCTGTTACGCATCCCACCTTCGGCAGGTGTTCATGATCTCTCAATCTCAGAGCTATGTCGTAGGCATCGCGGGCGGATCGGCCTCGGGAAAGAGCACGTTCACGAAAAGGCTGCTCGAGACGCTGCCCGCCATCTGTCCTGACGCGCGTGTTGTTGATCTCCATACGGACCGGTACTTCCGGGTGGGCGCTCCGGATATGCCCACCTTTGTCTCACCCAGCAGCGGGAAGACAATGCCGGACTTCAACCATCCGGACACCATTGATAGCGATCGGTTGGTAGCCGACATCGACGCGCTACAACAGGGCGAAGAGTCCCCCGATGTCATCATCGTCGAGGGCCACTTCGTGCTCTGCTTTGCCGACCTCCGGGATCGATTGGACCTCAGCTTGTTTGTCGAACTGGATCCCGATGCGCGTGCCCTGCGTCGTATGGTGCGGAATCTGGCCCGCCGCGGCGATCCATTGGACGAGCACACACCCGATGCTATCGCGACGTACTTCCTGGAATCGGCGGAAGTAGGACACGAACGCTATATCGAGCCGTCACGGGTCTATGCCGATCTCATCCTGCGGGGCGATGGGGACTTCTCACGCACCGCCCCGATGATCGCGGCGATGATCAAGACAGCACTCGCCGACGGCATGGGGGTTTCACCCACCCAGGAGCCGACAGAATGAAGATTCTGGTCACCGGCGGACTCGGCGGGATTGGGCGCGTGACGGTGGCCCGGTTGCGCCGCCATGATCATGACGTTTTGGCGCTGGACAGAGTTCCAGAAGCAGAGGTTCAATCAGATGTATGGGAGGCAGTGGCGGGCGCTGAGCACCGTCAGGTCGAGGTGCGCGACTTCGAGGCCTTGGGGCCGCACTTTGAGGGCGTGGATGCCGTCATCCATCTCGCGGCGCTGCCGCATCCGAGCATGGGTAGCGAAGTCGAGGTCGTCGATGTCAACTGCCGGGGTGCCTTTAACATCTACCGTGCCGCCGCCGACGCGGGGATCAAGCGCGTGGTCAGCGCGAGCTCGATCAACGCCCTGGGCTATGCTATGGGCGTGCAGGGCTTCCCGATACGTTACTTCCCGGTAGACGAAGCGCATCCCACGATGACGTCCGATCCCTACTCCTTCTCCAAGCAGATGTTGGAGGAGATCGCTGCCTACTTCTGGCGGCGAGAGGGCATCTCCGGGGTCTGCCTGCGCTTCCCCTTCGTCTTCCACGCTACCTCCCACTGGGCAGAGCGGTTCAGGGAGTTCTTCTCACATCGCCAGCAAGCCTTTGACGAGCTGGTCGCCATGCCACCTGGGGAGCGCCGGGCTAGAGTCGACGCCGTGATCGCCGAGTTCGAGGCCGGGCGGGTCGAGCGGCCCCAAGAGCGCCCGTGGGGCGAACGCCGCCATCACCACCGGGAGGGCGCCCCACCTCCCCCGGAGCGTGCGTTAATGTTTGGACGGACCGACTTCTGGGCCATCATCGCCGGCGAAGACGCAGCGCAAGCGCTGGAGCGTGGGGTAACAGCCTCCTACGATAGCAGCCACCCGCTCTTTGTCTGCGATCGCGATAACGCCGTGGG
>JAFGNI010000420.1 GCA_016927095.1 Anaerolineae bacterium
GGAGCCAGTCCCACGCAGACAAAGCCGGACCGGCACCCGCCCGCGCTGATCACGTGTGCGCGCTGGAAAGGATGGCCCGGATCGCGTGGCGACCGGGCCTCCCGCAACAGATCCGTTCGCGTGACCGGGGCAACCCAATCGTCCACGATGTCGGGCTGCCACAGCCCGAGGTTGTCCAGCCGGAAAAAGTCCAGAGCATACTGAGAGAGGTCGTGCAAGTACATCGGCCAAACGTTCCGGAAGAACGTCGCTGCCTCCGGCACCTGCCACGCAGGCTCGAGCGTCACCCTCATTGGCGCGATCTCCAAACGACTGCCCCTACACCGTCGTCACCCACGACCCTGTCGAGTGCGCCGCGATGAAGTCCCAATCGTACTCGATACCCAGACCGGGCCCCTCGGGCACGGCCACCATCCCACGCTCGTCGATGCAATCCAAACCCGTGATCGTGACGTTGGCGTAGATCGGTGGCTCGGAGTCGCGCATCACCGGATGCACCCAGACCACCTCGTAGTAGTTGGCATTCTTGACCGACGCTAAGAACTGGAGCTCCGCCGGCCCGGAGCGGTGCGGCTCGATGTCCAGCCCAACCATCTCAGCAGCGTGAGCCAGTTTGAGGGCCCCGGTCAACCCGTGCCGTCCGATATCGGCCCGCGTGAAGTCCGTGGCCTTCGCCAGAATTAGCGCCATACGTTCCTCGACTGTGGCCACTTGCTCACCTTGGAGCAGCGGTGTGCGGATCATCTCGCGCAGCTTGGCGTGGCTGAAGGGCGTGATTCCGCCGTCCGAATAGGGATCCTCCAGCCAGAAGAAGCCCGCCTCATCGCAAGCAAGCCCTACCTTCAGGGCATCGGCGAACGTATCGAAGAGGCAGTAGGGGTCGACCATCATGTCCATCTTGCCACCGACCCGGTCACCAATCGCCCGGATCGCCGCGACGTGCGTGGCGACGTCCTTCCAGGCAAAGGGATGCATCTTGAAGCCCCGGTAGCCCATTCCATAGCACTGCTCGGCGAAGTCGGCGAACGAGTCCGGTGTCGACAGTGGTCCCGTGATCGCGCCGTCGATGGTGCTGGCATAGGCCGGCACTTCTGTGCGATAGGTGCCCATCAGCGCGTGGGCGGGAACACCAGCCAGCTTTCCGGCCAGATCCCATAGCGCGACATCGTAGACTGCCATCACGTCCGACCGCTTCGCCTGCTGGTAGAAGCGCTCTCGGTCCAGCGCTGGCTGGCCCAAGTACCTGCTCGCCGCCGCAGCCACCCCATGCGGGTTCTGACGCCAACCCGCGTATTCGGCGGTAACGCCATCGTCGGTCGTAATCCGCAGCGCCCCACCCCTGAAGGTGAGCGAGCTCTCAGGATCATAGTGAAACGCACGCTGGTGCGTAATCCCCGCAACCTCCCAAGTGAAGCCCTCCACCTCAATCTTCTGGATCGTTGGTACGCTCATTTTGCACCCCCAAACTCAGGATACCTACTAGGTCGTCCAGCTATCGGCCACGTTCTGCGCACAGCAGAGGCCCACGGCCCAGACTCGGGACTATGGGCTTCCGACTCTCCTGTCTAGCCGGCGCCAAGCCCCGAATCTTGCATCGTGAATCGTCAATCGTGCTCTCTCGGCAGCATCCCCTTGGCCACCTTGCATACCACCGTGTAGGCCGGGTCATATACATTCCCGACCTCGTACCGCACTACCTGCCCCAACAAGGTGCTGGCAGCGGTGACCGACAGCCCGTAGTCATCCTGGAGCCATCGGAGCATCTCCGTCGTCGCGTGCTGTAACGCCTGATCGAGCGGGCGGGCATTTCCCAGTGTGAAGATGAAGTCGGCGTCCTCCCCGCGAGGCCAGCCTACCTGCTTTCCCTTCAATATGCGGGCCGAGAAACGCACATCGAACGACGTCTCGATGCCAGTGCCCACGATCTCACCATCACCTTGGACGGCGTGGCCATCGCCGAGATGGATCAGCGCGCCAGGAACCGAGACGGGGAACACGACCGTTGTACCGGTCACCAGCCCCCGATAGTCCATGTTGCCGCCGTGCGGGCCCGATGTCGCCGTCCAGATCGCCTGACCGTGCGCAGGCGCCACGCCAATGCACCCCAGCATGGGCGCCAGCGGCAGCACCAGCCGCGCCAGCCCCCGCGCGTGCTCCGGCACCGGATCCTCGACCCTCGCGGTCCCTGCCGCCAGATCCAGCGCCCACGTCAGGCGCTCGCGCTCGGCAGGCAGCGCATGCACAAACCCAGCGTCCACGACGTGCAGGGCCACCGGCGTATAGGTCCAGCCCGTCGCACGATTGGGGTAAGCGTGCTCAATGCGGATCGCGACCGCGTCGCCTGGCTCCGCGCCCATCACGTAGAAAGGCCCTGTCTGTGGGTTCGGGCTATCGGCTACCTGTTCACCGTGGCGGTCATAGCCGTGGGCGTCGATCGTCGTGGTCTCCACGGTGTCGCCATCATCGATACGCAGGACCGGTTCATGGGGCCCGAAGGTGTTGTGGTACGTCGCCGGCTCAAACCGATGCGTCGTCATGGCTGCTCCCTCCTTGTTGTCTCAGTGCCAGTCTACTGAGAGACCGGCGGAGAGCAAGCCCGCGCTTTCTGTCAGGTCACCTAGTCGCCACGCGGCCAGATGCACTGTGGTGTGTGGTGCTTGCGCAGCCGAACCCGGGTGGTACCATACCGGCATTCGTAGACCGCAGAGAGACCGCGCCACCGGCGTCGCGGATTACGCCGTCTGTTTGTGTGGCGTCGGCAGCTCGAGTCACGACTCGCTGACGTGGAAGACGCCGTGATCCCCACGTTCGGCGACTGGCAGCTGGGCCGCAACCAGCGCGAAGCGCTGAGATTGGTAATGTCACAAGGAGACAATGACCATGCGCGTCCTCTTCATCGGCGGAACAGGCAACATCAGCACCGACGTTAGCAAGCTGGCCCTGCAACAGGGCATCGAGCTCTACCATCTGAACCGCGGCAAGACGGCAGTCGAGATCCCAGGTGTCACCAGCCTCGTGGCGGATATCCACCAGCCGACCCAAGTGCGGACCGCCCTGGACGGCCTAACCTTTGACGCCATCGTCAACTGGATCGCCTTCATCCCCGCAGACGTTGAGCAGGATATCGCGCTCTTCGCCGGGAAGACGACCCAGTACATTTTCATCAGCTCTGCTTCAGCCTATCAGAAGCCGCCGGCGCACCCGGTCATTACCGAGTCAACACCACTACACAACCCATATTGGCAGTACGCACGCAATAAGATTGCCTGCGAGCGGCGCCTCGAGGCCGCCTTTCGCGACGAAGGCTTCCCTGCCGTCATTGTGCGACCTTCGCTCACCTACGCCAACGTCTTCCCCGTTGCCATCGGCGGCTGGAAGTGCTATACCCTGGCGGACCGCTTGCTGAAAGGCCGGACCATCATCGTTCATGGCGACGGCAGCTCGCTCTGGACCGTCACCGACGCCCGGGATTTCGCGAAGGGATTTGTGGGGCTGCTGGGGAACCCCCAGACACTGGGGCACGCCTTCCACATCACGTCCGACGAGCTGCTCACCTGGAACCAGATCTACAAGACCATCGCCGGCGCGCTGGACGTCGAGGCCGACATCGTACACATTCCGTCCGATTTCATCGCTAAGGTCAGCCCCGCTACCGGCGCCGGGCTCCTTGGCGACAAAGCCTGGAGCTGCATCTTCGATAACACCAAGATCAAGACCTTTGTCCCGACGTTCCAGGCTACCATCCCCTTCAGGGAAGGTATCCGCCGCACTTTGTCGTGGTTCGAAGAAGACGAACGCCGTAAGTGGATCAACCCAGATGTCAGCGCGGACATAGACAAGATCCTCGCCGCATATGCGGCTGCGACCAGGCTCTAGGTCCACCAGCTCACAGACGCAAACCGGACATCAGAATACCTGATGTCCGGTCGTCTTTCCCCTCGCCTGCCGGGAGCGTGTATTAGGGGCTGATGGCTTCTCCAACCGTCGCCGCCACCGTCATACCCCATCGCAGACCTGGGATTGGCTCATCCAGCTCAATGATCGCCCCATAGGTCACATCCCCGGTTAGCACCACGCCCTGCTCCCCCACCCGCCGCACGTGGCCCGACCAGCTCTGCCCCGGCAGGGCGTCCACGATCAGGCTCACACGCTGTCCCTCACGCACGGAGACCACGTCCAGCTCCGTGAGATCCGTCGTCTCAACCCGCAGGTCGGCCAGATCCGCGAGAACTCCTACCGGCTGCCCGATCGCCACGGTGTCACCAACCTCGATAGCCAGCTGAGTGACGGTGCCGTCGAAGGGCGCCACCAGCTGGGTCCGGGCCAGCGCCAGCTGGGCGCCGGCAACATCCACCTCAGCCTGCTGCACAGCAGCCTCCGCGACGGCGATGGACTCCTCGCTCGGGCCAGCCAGCGACAAGTCCAGCGTCGCTTGCGCCACTGCCACCTGGGCCATTGCCGCACGCACGCCCGCGTGACCACTGCGCAGCCGCGCAGCGTCTGCAGCCGGCAGCGCAGCCAGCCGGACCTCGAAGGCGGCGATGGACAGATCGACGGACCGGATCTGGTCGCGCACCTCATCAGCCCGCTCATCATCTCCATCACCCTCGGCCCAGAGCAGCGCGGCCTCCAGCTGGCGGCGCCGCGCCCTGGCCTGCGCCAGCTGCGCTTGCACACCCGCGATCTCCGCCTCAGCAACGCCCGCGATCAGTTCATCCCGAGCCGCGACCGCCTGCCGCAGTCCCGCCTCTGCCGCAGCGAGATTGGCCTCCGCTGCAGCGATCTCCTCCGGACGCGTATGACTCTTCGCTAGCGCGAGTTCCGCCTCCGCGGTGGCAAGCGCAAACTCAGCCGTCGCCAAGGCCAACTGCTCGTTGGCATTGCGCAACCTGGCCACGGGTTGCCCGGCCTGGATGCTGTCACCCACCTCAACCAAAACCTCCGCCACCTTGCCGGCCGCTTCGAACTGGAGCTCCGCGCTCCTCTCAGGATTTACTGTCCCCTCGACAATCACAGTTCTATCAGACAACGCGCCAACGGTTGAACTCTCTGCGGTACCGGGACCCCACGTCACTTGCGCGGTCATCCCCCAGCGCACCCAATCCGGCACCGTATCCAGCTCGATGATGGCGTCGTAGATCACGTCGCCAAATGAGGGTAGCCCTTGCGGATCGATCCGCGCGACTGTGCCCGGCAGGGGACGATCTGGCACCGCATCCAAGTTAACCACCACCGGCTGGCCCACAGCCACCTCGGCAACGTCCAGCTCGGTCAGATCGGTGGTCCGTATACGCAGCTGGTCCAGGGCCGCCACCGTCGCCACCGCTGCTCCCTGCGCTACAGTGTCGCCTGACGCCACCGGTAGATCTGTCACCACGCCATCGAATGGCGCCTCGATGCTGTGCTGGTCCAGCAGCTCCTGCGCCTGCGCCAAGGCGGCACGCGCCTGAGCCACCCCCGCCTCGGCGACGGCGACCTCCTCACGGCGCGCACCAGCCTGAGCGAGGGCCAACTGCGCCTCGGCGGCCTCCCGCTGTGCCACCGTAGCACTGACACGGGCCTGGGCCACAGCGACCTCTGGTGCTGTCCCCGCCTCAACACGATCCAACTGCGCCTGTGCCGCGAGAAGACCGGCGTATGTCGCCTCCATCTGCGCCCGGGCCATCTCCTCGAGCGTGCCCAGCGTCGGGCAGATCTCCCGCTCACCGCCATCCGGAGTCGGCACATCGTAGCACGTCATCGTGTCATCGTGCGCCTCATCAGCCTGTTCATGGGTCAACTGCGCCGCCAGCAAGTCGGCCTGGGCCGCCAATAGGTCCGCCTGCGCCAGACCAGCGGTCACACTGTCGCGCTGCGCTGTGGCCTGCGCGACCGCAGCGTCTGCGACCTCCGCTTGCGCCGCCACCATGGCCACCTGTTCGTCGCGCGCGCCCGCTTTCGCTAGAGCCAGTTGCGCCTCAGCCTGTGCCAGCGCCGCCTCCGTCCGCCGCACAGCCAACTCGGCGTCTGCAGTATCCACGTGCACCAACACCGTGCCCGGGTGGACCTCCATGCCCTCCTCCACCGGCACATCAGTCAGCACCCCGCCGACCGGTGTCCGGAGAGTCACCACCCGCGCCGGCTCAACCACACCTTCGACGGTGATTCCACCTTCCACGTCCTGCACGGTCACCACAGTCGTCTCTGCATCATCAAGAGCGGCTGGAGCATCTCCAGCCGCCGGCGTGCACCCGATCACCATCACCAGTATGGCCAGGACTCCCAGTCCCAGCCGAACTAGACCGAATCTCATATCCGGGTAGCCCTCTGCAGCAAGCGTCGTGGCGTCGTGGCGTCGTGGCGTCCTAGCAACACCTACCAGCCCCCTTATCCCCTGTCCTGTATCCCTTGTCCCCACTCCGTGCCCTACTCATACGCCAGTACCTCCCGAATCGTCAGCCGGGAGGCGTTGCGCGCCGGTATTAGGCTGGCCAACACCGAGAGCGCCAGCACAATGCCCAGCCAGATCAGGAAGCCCTGAGCGGTGACGCCCAGCTCGGCTGGCGTCCCGAAAATCGCCATGGTGATCACCTGGGAGAGCGCGGCGCCGATGGGGAACGCCAGGACACTCCCCACCACATAGCTGATCAGGCCGATGATCAAGCCCTCGGCGATCACGAGCCGTAGGATGATGGCATTGTGCGCCCCAATCGCCCGCATCACACCGATCTCCCGAGTCCGCTCCATCACGTTCATCCCCATTGTTCCCGCCAAGCCGATGCTGCCCACGAGGGCGGTCATCAGCGCCATGACCAAGAGAATCTTCGTGATGATGCCCAACAGGCTCGGGATGGATTCCGTCAGCTGCTTGCCTGCCTGCACGTCCTCAACCCTGTAGCCCAGATCTCGGAAATGGGCCGACACCCTCGTTCGCACCAGCTCCTGATACGCCAGGCTGTGTTGGCTCGTGACCAACCGGTAGCTTGACGCGTGGTAAGGCTCTTTGAGCAAACCGGCAACGTGCTCGTAAGCTGCGTACGCCACGAGATCGTCGCCTCCTGTGTACTGGAAGATGCCGGCGACGGTCCAGATATCCTCGCGCCCAGCAAGCTCTAGGCGCAGCGTATCGCCGGCCTGGAAGTCCGGGAACTCATCCCAGATGGCCTCATTGACGGCGATGACGTTCCGGTCGCCCGGCATGAGCCAACGTCCCTCGATCAACTTGGGTTCGATCAGAGCGCTGTCCGCCGGCGGAGCGATGACTGCCAGTGTGTCCGGCGGCGTCCCATCATCCCGCAGCAAGTCAGCGCCCGTCGTCGCCCACACCTCGAAGCCCACCACACCGGGGACCATAGACAGCTCCCGACCCACCTCGTCAATTCGGTAGGCCTCGGCGAAAGTCAGCGTAACGTCCGCGCCAAAGTAGCGCGTCATGGCCTCCACGGTCTTGTCCATAGAGACCTGGGTGTTGAAGACGCCGATGAAGATCGCCCCACCCAACGTCAGTGTGAAGAGGGTGAGCAGGAGGCGCTTCTTCCGGCGGAAGGTGTTGCGGAGCGAGATGAGGACCGGTCGCGCGACACCGCGCACCCGGGCCAAGAGCCGGTTCAGCGGGCCTTTGTGCCCCTCCGCACTGCCCAAACCGGTGCTGCTCAGTGCCTCGCGAACGGTCACCTGTGATCCTCTGAGCACCGGCACCAGCCCGGCGATGGGGGGGAGCAGCAGCCCGATCGCCACTTGAATAGCGATGGCTTGCGGTATCAGCTGGAAGGGGCGCAGTTGGAAGTTGATGATGCTTGCCGCGAACCTCGACAAGGCATAGGCACCCACACTCCCGAGGGGAATCGCCATCAGCAACGCAATCGCGCCGAAAGTCATGATCAGGAGGATGTAGATGCCTACCACTTGATAGCGCCGTGCACCTACCAGCTTCATCACGCCAATCTGGCGCATATGCTGGGTTAGAAGTGCAGACATTGTGTTGGCGATCAGCGAGCTGCTGAGCAGCACGATCAACACGCCGACAATGATCAACACCAACAGCAGCGCCCGGATGATGCCGCCGAGAGGATGCTCGTGTGTACCCGCGACCGCCGTTTGGTAGACCGGATAGCCGCTCTTCTCCAGCCGGTCGGTCACCGATTGGGACACATCACGAATATGGGCCTTGTCGTCCCCATCACCAGCTACGGTGATCAGAAGTTTCGTCATTGTGGGGGACGCGCGCAACCAGTTCAGCGTCTCAAGCGTCGTGTAGCCGCGCAGGTCTCCAAGAATGACACTGTACGGATCCGACTGGTCCATCGCCGTCCCCACAACCGTCAGGACACGCGATGAGCCATCGGACATCTCCAGCTCGACCCTGTCGCCGATCGCGATCCCTAACGCCGCCAGAGTTTGGTGCTCCAGGATCAGCTCTTCGTCGTCGGGTACCGCAGCACCGTCCACAGGGAATCGTCTGTGGATCTCGATGTCCGCATAGTCTGGCCGGGCCATAAGCAGCAGTGAGTCCCACTCTGCATGGGTCTGCGGCGCAGCAGAGCCGGTGGTGTCGCTCGCGACGGGCCGCACGCGCGCCGTGAGCTCGCGCACACCCTCAGCCGCAGCCACGCTCTCCATGCGCGCCACGGCGTCCACAAGGTCGTGGGTGAAAGGCCGCGTCAGCAGCGTAATGTTGGCAGCATTGCTCGCCACGTAGCTGGCGTTCATATCATGCTGGAGGAAGACATAGGTACCGGCGATGACACCGATGGCAAAGACACCCACGGCAATAGAGGCCACGACAAGCAGCGTGCGTGACTTGTTGCCCCACAGATCCGCCAGCAGCTTCTTCCAGCGCGGCCTAAGCATAGGCCCCCACAAGAAGCCGGTGCTCGGCGCCAGCTGCCGGGCGGCGGGCGCCGCCGGCAGCGCTGTCAGCGACGATCAACCCGTCGGCGATGCGCACCAGCCGCGTGGCTCGCTCTGCCAGTGCGTTGTCGTGGGTAACCATCACGATGGTCTTGCCCCGCGCCGCCAGATCATCGAAAATGCCGAAAACCACGTCCGCCGCCCGCGAGTCCAGGTTCCCTGTGGGCTCATCGGCAACAATGATCGGCGGATCGTTGGCCAGCGCTCGGGCCACCGCAGCACACTGCTGCTGCCCACCAGAGACCGCCACCGGCATCTTGTCCGCTACGCCAGCCAAACCCACTTGGTCCAGCAGTGCACGCGCGCGCTCCTCGCGTAGCGCCGGATCATATGTGCCCGTGAAGTCCATCGGCAGCATCACGTTCTCCACCAGGGACAACATCGGCAGCAGCTGGTAGAACTGAAAGACAATGCCCAGATTCCGGCCCCGCCACCGCGACATCTCACTTTCGTTCAGATGATGGATGGCGACCCCACCAACCAGCACCTCGCCTGAGGTTGGGCGGTCAATGCCCGTGATCATGTTAATCAGCGTTGACTTGCCGCTGCCTGACTTGCCGACAACGCTCACGAATTCGCCCTCCCGGAAGTCAACATCGACCCCGCGGAGCGCCGGGAACTCGCCTGCGGGCGTTCGGAAGATCTTCACGATCCGTCGCATCTCAATCAGAGGCGCCCCGCGTCCAGAACGTGCCAACGTGCCAGCGTCTAGGCGTCTCAACGTTCCGCCTCCACCAACTCCCCATCGCTGATGGTCAAAGCCCGGGAGGCCCGTCTGGCCAATGCCTCGTCGTGGGTCACCATGATGATGGTCTTGCCATTCCGGACCTGTTCTGCAAACAGGCTATAGATCTCGTCAGCTGTGGCCGAATCGAGATTGCCGGTAGGCTCGTCAGCCACCAGGATCGGCGGATCGTTTGCCAGCGCCCGCGCGATCGCTACCCGCTGCTTCTGCCCGCCGGAGATCCGGGTCGGAGGCTTGTACATATGCGCCTCTAGCCCAACCTGCGAGAGCAGCTGCTTTGCCCGCTCGACGCTCTTGCGTCCCCGATAGGTGCCCGCCACATCCATCGGCAGCAGCACATTGTCCAGCAGCGATAGCTGTGGCAACAATTCGAAGGTCTGGTAGACGATGCCAATGTTGCGCCCGCGCCAGAGCGCGCAGTCGCTTTGGTTCAGTGAGTGGACCGGTGTGCCATCCACCCAAACCTCACCCGAGGTCAGACTGTCGACGCCTGTGATCACGTTCACCAGCGTCGATTTGCCGGCCCCGGACTTGCCGACGATCGTCACGAATTCGCCACGACGGAAATCGGCTGTGACACCCCGCAACGCAGGAAACCCGCCCGCCGCGGTCTTGTAGACCTTGACCACCCGCTCGAGACGAATCAGCGGCGCACTGGCTGCCGCAATTCGCTGTTCGCTAGGACTCACCCTTATCCCCACATACACCTCGATCCGCTTCAGTGTAAGAACGTTCCAGCGCTGGAACGTTCTTACGCAAATCTCACCTGATCATCCACTATGAGCATAACACGCTTGCCTACAAGCGCGTAGTGCTCCGTGTCACAAACACCAACTCGCCACTATGACACGTGTCATAGTGGCGGATTCCTCGCGTCAGTAGGGTATTTGGTCGACCCATGCTATGATCGTGAGTATGAGCCGACACGACCTCGAGCCGGGTTTGTTGCCCGTATTCCGCGTGTACATACTGGTGCGGGCCGTAGGCCTTGCACTTGTGGCCGCTGTGAAGCTGCCTGAGATTGGGCCGATTCTCAACAGCGACATCCTGCTCACCGCAGGATTGTACCTGGTTGAGGCGGTATTTCTACTGGTCTACCTGTTCTCGCCACGCGTCTTGGGCCGGCTGGGCCGGTGGTATCTGCCCATCGCGCTTGTCGTCGCGGCATCAGGTCCCATCATCGAGATGCGCTATATCTTCAGTGTCTACCACGTGGAGGAAGTGCTGGACTTCTGGCTGATCTTTCCCTTCCTCACCGTCCCGCTGCTCTTCACCGCCTGGCAGTACAGCTTCAACGAGGTGCTGCTCTACAGCCTAGGCACGACGCTACTGGAGCTCTTCACGGTCATAGCGATTGCCTCGGCTCGCCAGGTCAGCCTCTGGTTCGACGGTGGTCTCCTCACCGTACGCATGGTCTTTCTCATCGTGATCGGCTACATCGTCTCCTATCTGGTGACCGAACAGCGACACCAGCGCCGAGAGCTCGCTGAGGCTAACCGGAAGCTGACACGTTACGCGGCAGCTCAGGAGCAGATCGCCACCCTGCGCGAGCGCAACCGGCTGGCGCGCGAGCTTCACGACACGGTCGCCCACACC
>JAFGNI010000421.1 GCA_016927095.1 Anaerolineae bacterium
ATCTGAGCCCGGTGGCCCGGCGGGACTCAACCTAGCTTCGGGCGCTCGGGGCCGATCTATCCAGCCTGCCGAGAATCTGCGTCAGGATGCTGCGACGGCGCCCATCGCGTTCACCTGTCCGTGCCAACGCTTCGTGCAGGCTCCCACGTGCTTCCTCACCGAAGCGCACCAAGGCATCGGCTGCGAGCTTGCGCACCTTCCCGTCGGCGTCATCAAGGGCCTCGACGAGCGCCGGAATCGCTGCCGGATCCCGTGCGGTGTCCAGGCCACGGACGGCCCCCCGGCGCATCAAGTGCACATCTCGCGATAGCGTCTCGATAAGCGCGCGCACCGCGAGCTCCCCACCTATCGTCCCCAGTTCCCGGGCTAACCAGATGCCACGCCAGTCCGTCGATTCCCTGACCTGCTGGACCAGATAGGGGACACATCGCGGATCCCGGAGCTCGCGTAAGTACTCGACTGCGATTTGCTGTGTGCTCGGGTCTTCGAGTTGTCCGGCGAGGATCTCACTTCCCTGAGGATCGCCCTGGCGGGCGATGAAGTAGGCGGCTGCGGGTATGTGCTCGTCTAGCGCCATCGCACGGAGTGCCTCGGTTACTTCGATCCCCAGAGTCCCAAGTATTCGTGTGACCTCGATGCCGTCTTCCGGCATCGTCTCCCTCAGCAGGGCACTGAGCACACCCAGATCGTCCGGCGTCGCCAGGCTTGCCAGGGCCCTGATGGCAGTGCGGCGCACGACCTCCTCGCCATCGTTGAGAGCCCCGACAATCACCCCCTTCGCTCGGGGTAAGATCTCCGCATCCGCCACCGCGATTCTACCCAGACATAGCATAGCGTACCGCCGGATGCGCGTCTGGTCGCTATCCGCAGCGGTGATGAGGTCGGCGACAGCAGCGCTGCCGATCCGAAGCAGGCCCACGATGGCTCTCTGTCTCACCTTGGTGTAATCGTCGTTGAGAGCGCGGATCAACACCTCCGTGGCACGTGGATCCGCGCGGGACGCCAAAGCGCCCACAATTCCCCGTCTGAAATGGGGCTCCGGGCTGTTGGCGGCCATCAGGAGTAGCTCGGTGACTTCAGGGCCCAGGGCTGCCAGACGCCGGACCTTTTCGTCGTCATGCACTTTGTCCAATCCGCCAAGCATGGCCATCATCTCCAGAGCCCTGATCTTCCGTCGCAGCCGCGCCCGTTCTCGTGGTGGCAGCTCTGGCGTCTTCCTGATTGGCTCCAGAAGGGCCAGCGCCGAGTCCCAGTCGCTGGTTACGGCGCCGGTCATACACGCCACGGTGATACGCGCGTCGCGGGCGTTGTCAGCGCTGGCGGCAATCGCGTCGAACACAGCTTGCCGCAGCCACGGGCTCTGTGTCAGCAGATAGGCTGCCCTTGCCCCTACCGCCGTGTATACGGTCAACTCACGGATGGCTTCCATAACCAGGGGCACGATTACCGTCTCGGACTTGAGCAAGATGTCGGTGGCAGAGGCCTGGGCGTATTCCTCTTCCTGGCTGAGCAGGGCCTCGAACACCTGGGGCGTGATGTCCGTTCCGTGGAACACATAGGCCTCGGCCCACAGCCATACTGCATCCGGGTCGTCCTGTGAGAGCCCATCCATGAGCTCCGAGGTTGTCACCGGTAGATCACCTGCCAGCCGTGCCCACGCACAGCCGACCACTCCGTCGCTATGAAGGCGCCTGAGCCGGTCTCGATACCGAGCCAACACTCGCGCGGGATCGGCGATGACGAAGGTGGATCGCCCGGTTACGCTCCCCCGGCGCGCCGTATCCCTGGCCTCATCCCCAAGATCACCGAGCAGATGTGCCAGACGATCTTGGTGACTCTCATCGACCTCGGGGCTCCGCGGCTGCTCGGAAATGTCGACCAGATGCAGGTTCGCTTGCCAGGGCCGGAATGCGGAGAGTCCGCCGGGCTCGATTGGCAGGCAGACCAGGCCCGTGTCCTCGTTAAGGCTGTAGGGCATGCGGGTGATCCTGGGAAGTGTGTGGGCCTGGCTGTGGCTCCATTGCAGCAGCTGCCGAGCCAGTTTCCTTGCGCCGGTGCCGCGGTAGCCCGGGGGCATCGCTTCGCCAGGGATGGCGATGTGTAAGCTGCGATGGCCGCTGAACTTGTGCTGGTAGGGCACGCCGTATTGCTCGAGCAGCGCGACGATGGTGCCAACATCCTGAAAAGCGTCACGCCACAAGGGGAGGTCAGCCTCAAAGATGCAGTCCATCACCTGTTGATCGGCTCTGCCCCGCCAGACCGATTGGTGGAAGGCCGGGTAGTATTCAGGCCGATCCTCTGCTGATACCTGGGCCAGGTGCCGCTGCACTTTGCCCTGGATCCAACGACGCAGATCACCGGTATCCTCTCCCCTGACTTCATCGGTTTCCCAGTTGGGCTCCCAGTGCTTGCGCCCAGCGATGACGAGCACGACCCGGCGGGTACGTATCGTGTCCAGTAGGTAACGCAGGAACTGCTCCTGAGTGTAGTAATCAACGACTTCGCCAAAGGTCGGCCGCCGACCCAGGGTGACGGTGTGCATCGCACCTCGCTTGTGGAGAATTGCCCCGGATAGAGTCGTTTCACCTACCACACGCGCGCCTCGCCGGGCTTCAGCTCGGCAATCTCCTCGCTCTGTCCGGCGAGGTGGTAGCGGCGGATCGGCTGGATGAGCAGGCTGTGGCCTGAGTCTCGCGCCCAGGTCGCCAGATCGTACAGCTCGCGGAGTCCGGCCTCCATCGCGAGGCCGCCTGCAGCCCCAAACCGGTAGGTGAAGAATCCGGGGTTGTCCTGGGTGACGTACTCAAGGATGGGAGCCAGCGCGGCAACCAACTCGGTTGATGAAGGGTGCTGATCAAGCTGCTGAAGGGCGACAACAGGTCGGCGTAGGTCTCTGACGAAGATGCGCAGGATGGCGGGACGGTAGAACACCTTGCATAGAGCCTCAGCGTGGACGATCGCGAGGGCCTGCGGGATGGGAATCTCGCGGCC